>CAZKWD010000262.1:0-3852 GCA_964556175.1 uncultured Rikenellaceae bacterium | reverse complement strand
GGGATGTACTCCCTGCTTCCGGCAATATGGCTGGGATCGCATATCAGCGGAATATCCGGTATCCTTCGCCGGAGTTCGATTGGCAGCTGCCAGTTTGGCTGGTTTCTGTAGGTTGTCTTTTCATATGCTGAAAAACCTCTATGTATAGCCCCCAGTCGTTTAATGCCTGCTCTGGCAATACGCTCTATTGCCCCGATCCATAACTCAAGATCAGGGTTTACAGGATTCTTAACGAGCACCATCACATCAACTCCGTTCAGGGCATTTGATATTTCCTGTACTGTAAAAGGATTAACAGAGGTGCGGGCACCGATCCACAACATGTCAATACCATATTTAAGCGCCTCGTATACATGACGTTCGTTGGCTACTTCAATACCTACAAGAAGCCCTGTTTCCTCTTTTACTCTCTTAAGCCATTTCAACCCTTCCAGTCCTATGCCTTCGAAAGAATTGGGACGTGTTCTCGGTTTCCAGATCCCCGCCCGGAACACAGATACTTTATTTATCTTAGCCAGTTGTCTGGCAGTTTCCATCACCTGTTCCTCGGTTTCGGCGCTGCAGGGACCGGCGATAAGAAAAGGTCTTTCGTTGAAACCCCTCCAATCCTTTATCTGCGATGTGTCAAGTTTTACTACCATGCTGTGAATAAATTAATTTAATATTTTCTGTATTTTATTTGCCTCTTCCATCAATGATTTTAATCCCTCCATATCCCTGTAATATATCCTCTCTTTGAAGAGCTTCATCTTTTCTATATATGTATCGATTACCTCAATAATATATTCTGCATTCTCCGAAAATATCGGTGCCCATGTATCAGCATTGCTTTTTGCAAGACGAACCGTGCTTTCAAAACCTCCACTGGCAAGCGTAAGAATATTCTCTTCCTCTTGTTCCTTCTCCAGTACGCATAATGCCAGGGAGAAGGATGTAATATGCGAAATATGCGAAACATAGGCCACATGAACATCATGAACAGCAGAATTCATATAAACGATATGCATGTTAAGGACTTTGAGCATATTCTCGGCCAGGTCAAGAGCATCAGTGTCACTGAGTTCAGGATCACAAATTATTGTATTCTTATAATCGAACAGTCTACCTATTGCAGCAAGCGGGCCGGAGTATTCTGTTCCGGCCATCGGATGGACTGCCACATACCTTCCCCGTGCAGGGTGGTTTTTCGATATTTCAGCGATAGCACCTTTTGTTGATCCCATATCGGCAACCACTTTTGATGTTCCGTTTATCCTGTCAAGGATACCGGGTAACATCTCGCAGTTTGTGCTTACCGGTGTACATAAAAGAATAAGGTCACTTTTGTCAACAGCCTTTTCAAGTGTATCTGTTTCATCAACTATTCCGCCTAATACAGCAATATTCCTGTGCTGAACATTTGAATCCACCCCTATTATCCTTTCGGCAAAATTACGTTTGCGAAGGTCGAGAGAGAGGGAGCCCCCGATGAGTCCGATTCCAACTACTGTTATTGTCATTTTCGTTATTGGTTATTGCATCGCCCGCCGAAGCCTTGGCGAAGGTGGGGTTATTTATTAATAGTTATTGGTCATGTATTCTTTTATTCTATTCCTGGCTGAAGTGAGAACCTCCTCATCAGCGCATAGTGAAATACGTATGTAGCGGTTTCCCTGGCTGCCAAAGATAAATCCGGGAGTAATAAAGATATTCGCCTTGTTAAGTATCTCATCTACAAATGAATCGCAGTCTGAAATCTCCTCCGGAATTCGTCCCCAGACAAATAATCCCGACTGTGATTTATCGAATCTGCATCTGAGGATATCCATTATTTCCTCTACTATTTTCCTGCGGTCGCTATAGACTTTGTTTACCGTGTCGTACCATGAAGGGGGATTGGAAAGGGCATCTACTGCAGCTGCCTGTAATGCCCGGAACATTCCTGAATCCATATTGCTTTTAACCTTCAGTATGCTGTTGATGTAATCACCATGTCCTGCAACCATTCCGATTCTCCAGCCTGCCATATTATGCGATTTACTCAAGGAATTCAGCTCAAGGGCAATCTCTTTTGCCCCATCGGCTGAAAGAAGGCTCAGGTAGTTGCTACTCAGGATAAAACTGTAGGGATTATCGTTACAGAGAAGGATCTCATGTTTACTTGCAAATGAAACAAGCTTTTCATACATCCTCATGGATCCCCTGGCTCCTGTGGGCATATGCGGATAGTTGACCCACATGATCTTTACCTTGCTCAGATCACTGTCTTCCAGCCTGTTGATATCAGGGTGCCATCCGTTTTTCTCATCCAGTTCATAATACACTATATTGCCGTTCAGCAGCTTTGTCACTGAAGAATAGGTAGGGTATCCGGGATTGGGTACCAGAACATCATCACCGGGATTAACGAATGCCATGCTTATATGCATTATACCCTCCTTGCTTCCCATTAATGGAAGTATCTCGCTATCAGGGTCGAGTTCAACATTAAAATATTTCCTGTACCAGTCTGCAAATGCCTGGCGCAATGAAGGTATACCAGTATAACTCTGGTAGCCATGCGATGTAGGTTTCGATGCCTCCTCCCCAAGGCGGGATATTGTATTTTCCGAAGGAGGCTGGTCAGGGCTGCCGATACCGAGATTTATTATATCAGCACCCTCCAGGCGCATCTGGTCTATCTGCCTTAGTTTATGCGAGAAGTAATATTCACTGACACTTTCAGTCCGCTTTGCAGGTTTAACTTTCATACAGTTTTTCTCCTTTATTATATATTCCAAGCACCTCAAGGTTGGTTGTATAATTCTCAAGCACATTTTTTATCAGTCCGATATCATGATCGGGATTCAGCTCCAGGTCGAGATAGAACATATATTCCCATTCACCATTCAAACGCGGCACTGATTGTATCTTAGATAAATTAATATCAAGCTCTGCAAGTCTGACAAGCACTGCTGCAAGGGACCCGGGTTTGTGACCTGTTGAGAAACAGATGGATACCTTGTTGCCATCAGTGTTTTCGTTTTCCTTATTGCCCATGATCAGGAAGCGTGTATAATTCTTCTTGTATGTTTCAATTCCCGGGGCAAGTATTTGAAGGCCGTACATCTCTGCGACAATTGATGAAGCAATGGTTGCGATACCTTTTAATTTATTTTCACTTATGTATCGCGCACTCCCTGCAGTATCGTCACTCTCAACAAGTGTCACACCCCGCATATGATTAAGATATGTCATACACTGCGACAGGGCAATAGGGTGGGATCTGATTTCCCTGATCGATATTATTGCCTGGCCGGGCAGCGCCATGAGATTTTGTCTTATCCTCAGGTTGATTTCTCCAAGAATTTTCATGCCTGATTCCCTTATGAGGTTATAGTTATACAGGATACTTCCTGACCGTGCATTCTCGATGGCCATAACTGCATAATCGGCCCTCTTCTCATTAACAGCAATAAGGGTCAGATCGAATGTGGTGCAAGGTACAATGTCAAATGATTCATTATTGAAGTATAACCTTGCAGCAACTTCGTGAAAACTTCCTTTTTCTCCCTGGATCGCTATTTTCATTTCTTTTTCTCCATAAAAAAAGTCCCCTTTCCAGGGGACCTTGTATCATATTAACTCATTAACTGTACACAAAAATCCCCCTATCTCTTTTTATAAAAAAAGAAATAAAAAGAATAAGCGGCATAATTGTGTACAATATTCATCTAATCGCAATATTGGCTTACAAAAGTAATGCAATAATTAGATATTCAAAAAAAATAGTGAAAAAATAAAAAATTCCTCACTTCTTTCGGAATTACAGGTGTTTTAAAAGTGCCTGTCATTCTGAGCGGATCCGCCTGTCGGCGGAGAAGCGAAGAATCT
>CAZKWD010000261.1:0-3866 GCA_964556175.1 uncultured Rikenellaceae bacterium | reverse complement strand
AATTGTTAATTATTAGTACTTTTTTCATAATTTTGTTCCGGAGGAGCATGTAGATCCCGTACTATGTGAAGTTATTTCACATTGGGACAAATCGTGTTCCTTCCTTTTTTTCGTCTGTTTTCTGGAAATAGGCGCTTTTACATCAAATTCCTGATAACGACGACTTTTTTCAATGTTTGCATTTTCCTGTTGGTGCTTCTCCTGCTGTTTATCTTTTGACCGTTCATAATTTCGTTTGTCAATTAGCGGATTGTATGTTTGTTTGTTTTTAAGCATCCCATATATGATTCGTAGGATCTTGTGCATACAGACACCGATAGCAGCCATTTTGGTCATCCCCCGGGATAGTTTTTTCTCATAAACATCCCTGATTAACGGATTAAAGGTAATAGCACCCTTGGCAATGTTAAACAGTATCTTTCGCATATTTTTACTTCCCTGTTTACTCATCCGGACGCCTATTACTTTATCTCCACTTTGCTTAAACTTGGGATGTAATCCAAAATAACAGCTAAACCCCTTTACCGTAGGAAAACGATCAATGATTCCTATTTCAAGTAATAAGCCAATTGCAGATATGGTATCAATGCCCTTAAATGATCTTAAAATGTCGATCTCAGGACAGGTTAATTCCTGTTCTATCAATCGCATCTGGCTTTTGATATTTTGATCAAATGCCTTGATTTGCCTGGCAATTTGACTAACCAATATTTCTGCATTCTTATCTGTAGAAGAAGCTATATTTTGCTTCGCTTCTGCGACCAGGTCTTTTGCTCTTGCTAATGTCAGGTAAGGTATTTTTGCAAGTTTCTCAGGCCTGGCCTTCGCTAATTTTTCAGCCGTAGGACACATGATTATTAATTCGAGTAACCAGTCAGGAAGATTATCTTTTTTATACCGTATCAGTGCTGGATTTGCACAATACAAAATAGTTTCCAACTGATTGATGGTTTGGGTCCTCTGGGCTTTTTGCATTTCTACAAAGTTCCAGTGACGGCAAAGAGATTTCCACTTATCATCCTGATCATACTTGATATTCTCAGGATGGTTAATCATGTATTCAGCAATACTTAAAGCACTTATGGCATCTGTAACATTTCGTTTCATGCCTGCTCTGCGGTTAAAATTAACACCTGCAGGATTTATCCTGGCGACCTTAAGGTTAAATACCTTTTGGTAACTTTTTAAGGTGTTAAACCAGTTGTTCTCATAACCACCGGTGCTTTCCACTACTGCATAGATCTCCAAGCCCGGATGCTTGTCAATGTAAGCCTCAAGCATAGCATAAAGCTTACAATGACCTGCATAAGTATCGTCAAGCTGAAAGTTTTCCAAAACAGCTTGCTTCTTTTCTGAAAGGATTACCCAGTCGGCATATCCTTTACTGACATCACCTCCTAAATAAAGTTTCATAGAGCAAAAGTTTTTGTTTTACATTTTTCAGGCAACATCTTTCTCGTAAATACGGTCTCAAAAACCATGTTATTTCCCGATTTTTACCTGACTGACATAATAAACTTTGTGACAGGTTCAATAGACCTACGGCACAAATCATTATTGTCAGTGAAGTAAAACAATAAGTTTCTAACTTTATACAATTATTTCAAAGAACAAACATACGAGGACACAAAGATGCTTCGCAAAGGTCGAAAAGAATTTGCATCGATGTATTTTAGCTTTGCGTACTTTACGGTTAGATTTTATTTCAGAAGATGTTTAATATTTTCAGGATTCCCATCGTTCTCCGCAGGAGTAATTTTCAGGATCCTGCAAATGAGATTATAGATGTCGACGTTGTTTAACTGGTCAAAGGAATATCCTTTTTTAAATGCCGGCCCCGCCGCATAAAAAATTGCATGCATATCGGGATTGGCATTATCATAGCCGTGCGCCCCTCCTGTGTATGATGATCCGTTCCTGCGTGTTCCTATACTCCATGAGCTGTCCGCAATAACAACAATATCCTGTATGCGCGGGTTTGACCCATAATGAAGCCGTTCAGGCAATTCTGTTTTGTCATAAGCTTTAAAACCTTTCCCCCTGCTCAGATAATAAAGAACACTGTCTTTTTTCCCTTCAGCGGGATTAATAGTGTAAACCGGATTACCACCGAACATTGAAGCAATCATTTTTTCAGGCACAAGGTCTTTCAAATTAACATACAGGTCAGGTGATATCGCTGCCATTCCATGGTCCGAAAGAACAATCAAATTGATCCTCTTTGCATAAGGAAGAGCCGATAATTTATGCCGCAACACTCCTATAAGACTGTCAAGTCTTTCAACCACTTCTCCTGTCTGAGGCGAAACAGGTCCGAAATCATGGCCTACGGCATCAGGTTCATCGAAATAAAGAGTAATGAAGCCCGGTCTTTTTTCGGGAATATATGAAAGCCATTTTATCACAGTATCTATTCTCTCTTCATAAGTTATGCTCTCGTCATAAGGTTTCCAGTATGTAGCCAGCTTACCTTTAACTGGTGCTTCGGAGCCCACCCAGAAAAATGTTGCCGATAATATTCCATGGTTTTCAGTTGTCACCCAAATCGGCTCTCCTCCATAAAATGCAGGATTCGTAACTGCTTTATTGTCGCCCATCCTGTAATATAGACCCAGATCCGGAGCAGGGAAATTGTTGTTTACCAGTCCGTGATGATCCGGATAAAGACCGGTAGCAATGGTATAGTGGTTTGGGAAAGTAACTGTCGGGAATGAAGGGATAAGCCTGCCGGCTTTAACTCCTTCCATGCCAAGCTTATCAAGATTCGGAGTATTGTAAATCTCTGGATAATCCCATCGAAATCCATCCAGGGAAACCAGTACCACATAGTTTTTATAAGGGCCGCGTTTATCTCTGCTGAATCCTGTTAATAGTATCGGAATTAAAAGAATAATCAATACACTATATAAATCTGGTCTCTTCTTCATCGATTATTATTATGTTTATTAATCTGTTTTCAAAATTCAATTCCGGAATTTCAGACATGCCGGAGATGTAAAAGATTTTGTGTTAATGGGACCATTAGGAATCCCCGTTTTGCTGTCTATTCTGAATACTGATATATCATCCGATCTTTGATTTCCAACCAACAGAAATTTGCCGGAGGGATCAATTACGAAATTCCTTGGCCAGTCACCTCCGCAGGAGGCTCTTCCTGCAAGGCTCAATGTTCCATCCTCCAGTATTTTTAATACAACAATCGTATTTTCTCCCCTGTTTGAACCATACAGGAACTTACCATCCATGCTGATATGTATATCTGCACAATAATTCCTGCCTGTAAAACCATCCGCTACTGATGGTAATGTCTGACTAAGCTGAAGGCCTCCGTTTTCATCAACATCAAACACCATGATTGTAGATCCCAGCTCATTTATGAGGTACATTTTTGTTCCGCTGCTATTGAAAACAAAATGACGGGGTCCGGAACCTTTCGGAAGAGTAGTAACACCATTGGTTAACAGGGTAAGTGTTCCATTATTTTTATCGAGATTGTAACCAATTATCCTGTCAAGCCCGAGGTCTGTTAAATAAACATGTTTTCCGGCCGGATCCTGCATGATCATATGCGGGTGTGAAACATCCGGCGCTTCCACTTCAAATAATATTGAATCCGTCACTCTTTCCGGCATACCCGATTCATCAAGTTGTACCACTGCAACAGTTCCGCTTGAATAATTTGCCATTAACAAAAAAGCTCCGTCGGCAGATCCTGAAATATAACAGGGCCCTCCATATGGAACCAGCATTTCATCCAGTTTTTCAAGCCGGCCTTTCCCCCTGTTATATCTTAATGTGGTGACACCGCCACTAGGATTTCCCCCGAATTCCATCACCTCGTTGAGTGCATATATCAAATCATATTT
>CAZKWD010000260.1:0-3868 GCA_964556175.1 uncultured Rikenellaceae bacterium | reverse complement strand
GGGCTTAACAGCACTTTCAAACTTATCAAGCGACTGTTGGTTCAGGATAATCGCAGTGTCAAAATGCCTGACAATTGGTGAGCTGATCCTTTCGGTGCTGAGGATCACGATCACATTTGCTGTACCACCTCGCATTTCAGGTCCATATGAAGGCATCCAGCTTACTTCCATATCCTGCATAACTCCGGAGTATGCCATTATCTTGCCCATCGACAGGACACCCTGTCCACCGAATCCTGCTATAATAATTTCTTCTGTCATAATTTTAAAATTTCAAGTTTCAACTATGCAGGCTGATCTTCAGGGATTTTCATATCACCCAGAGGATAATAAGGAAGCATATTTTCTTCCAGCCATTTATTTGATTGGACGGGAGTCATTTTCCAGTTAGAAGGGCAGTTTGAGACTATCTCCACGAAGCATGTACCCTTGTTCAGTTTCTGATACTGAACTGCTTTTCTTATAGCCTTTTTTGTTTTACGCACATTGGCAGGTGTATGAACACTTTGCCTGGTAACATAATAGGTGCCTGGCAGTGTGGCAACTATATCGGTCATTTTCAATGGATTACCCATCATGGCAACATCTCTTCCATAAGGAGATGTAGAAGATTTCATGCCTGGAAGGGTGGTCGGGGCCATCTGTCCGCCTGTCATCCCGTATATCCCGTTATTAATAAATACAATAAGTATGTTCTCGCCCCTGTTGCATGAGTGAATGGTTTCTGCAGTGCCTATTGCTGCAAGGTCGCCGTCGCCCTGATAGGTAAAAACAAATTTTTCGGGCATCAGCCGTTTAATCCCTGTAGCAACTGCCGGGGCTCGTCCGTGAGCAGCTTCCTGCCAGTCTATATCCATGAAGTTATAAAGCAGGACTGAACATCCGACAGGACAAATCCCGATGGATTCGGACTGGAGTCCTTCCTCATCGATTACTTCAGCAATGATCCGATGGGCTGTTCCATGACCGCAGCCGGGACAATAGGAAAGAACATTGTCGGTCATGAGTTTTGTTTTTTTATAAACCAGGTTTTCCGGCTTTATTATTTCTTTAATTCCTGTAGCCTGAGCCATATCTTAACCTCCTGTAATTTTTGATTTCAGATTTTCCACTACTTCATCGGGTGCGGGAATAATGCCACCCATTCTCCCAAAATGATAAACAGGCACCTTCCCGTTCACTGACAGAAGGACATCTTCAACCATCTGTCCTGCACTCATTTCGACCGAAAGCATCATTTTTACCTTATCGGCCAGTTCGTTTATCTTTTTTGTCGGAAACGGGAAAAGTGTTATCGGTCTTAACAATCCTGCTTTTATCCCCTGTTCACGTGCAAGCTGGACTGCTTTCTGACAGACACGTGCACTTGTACCATATGCAACAAAAAGATAATCTGCATCTTCACACTGAAATTCCTCATATCGAACCTCCTCTTCCCTTATCTCATTGTATTTATCAATAAGCTTCTGGTTAAATACCTCCTGTGCATTAGGGTCAAGGTCCAGCGACGTGATAATATTTCTTTCTCTTGTCGGCGGTTTTCCTGTTGTTGCCCATTCGGGAACTGTTTTCGATCTTTCTTTTTGAGGGCTCAGCCATACTTTTTCCATCATCTGGCCTATAGCACCGTCAGATAGTATCATTGCAGGGTTCCTGTATTTAAAAGCAAGTTCGAAGCCCAAATCTACAAAGTCGGCCATCTCCTGTACTGATGCCGGGGCCAGGACTATCAGGTGGTAATCGCCATGCCCTCCTCCTTTTGTTGCCTGGAAATAGTCCGATTGTGCCGGCTGTATTGTGCCAAGTCCGGGTCCGCCTCTTACAACATTGACGATAAGGCAGGGCAGTTCAGCTCCTGCGATATATGATATACCTTCCTGTTTCAGGCTTATTCCCGGTGATGAAGATGTTGTCATCACCTTTTTTCCGCAGCCTGCACCTCCGTACACCATATTTATGGCAGCCAGTTCGCTTTCAGCCTGAAGTACTACCATTCCTGTTTTTTCATATGGTTTGGCCTCCATGAGATATTCAAGAATCTCACTCTGCGGGGTTATCGGATAGCCGAAATAACCATCGGCGCCTGCACGTATTGCAGCCTCTGCCACCGCTTCGTTGCCTTTCATTAATTTTAATTCCTTTTCCATTTCCACACTATATTTTTGTTTTATAAACAGTTATCACGCCATCGGGACAAACCATGGCACAGTTGGCACAACCAATGCACAAATCCGGATTTGCCGGGTATGCATAGAAATAACCTTTATGGTTTACTTCCTTTGCCATGGCGATAGTACCTGTAGGACATGATACCATGCACACCTCGCATCCCTTGCATCTGTCAATTTCAACTACAATACTTCCTCTGATCTTAGCCATATTTATATTTATATTTATATTTATTTTGTTTTATACTGAAGGATGATCTTTAAGAAATTTCTTAAGGCGTATTTCCAGATCGCCGAATCGCTCTCTTGGGATCAATGAAACACATGCTCTCAGTCCCTCACTTCTTTCGCTGCCAGCTATATTAAGCGAAATGGCACTGACGCCGTAACGAAGAAGCTCTTTCAGAAGCTCACCGCCTGACATGCCGGGATATGAAATTGTAAAATAAAACCCGTCGGCTATTGGTTCATCAAGGTCTGTGTCATACACTATTTTAAAACCGTTATCTGTGAACATCTTCTTCATTATAGCAGCCTTTTCACCATATTCTATCACATCATCACGATATCTGTAGGTCCCGTCGTTTACGGCTTTCAGCATAGCGGCGAGACCATATTGGGCAGAATGGGTAACTCCTGCTGATAATCCGTATAATGCCCCAAAGATAACTGAATATCCGAATTTATCTGATGAATAATATCTTAACAGGTCAGGATACTGTCGGGTGAAAAGATGATTGGATATTGCCATCAATCCGATTCTCTGACCCGCATAACTGAATATTTTTGAGCTGGAGATAAGCAGAATGTAATCATCTGTATAGCGCCCGACAGTCGGTTGGTAGGGTGGTTTACCAGGAATGGAATAATCTTTTCTGAAATCCATTCCAAGATAAGCAAGATCCTCAATGACAATTACATCGTACTTGTTTGCCATCTCGCCGATTATTGAGAGTTCCTCCTCATTGAGACATATCCAGGAAGGATTATTCGGATTTGAATAGAGCAGTGAGGAGATCTTTCCGGTCTCCAGATATGATTCCAGCTTTGCTCTGAGTTTTTTCCCCCTGTAATTATAAATATCAAATGAATGATAATCATGTCCCAGCATCTTTACCTGTTGTTTCTGAACCGGGAAGCCGGGATCGATGAAAAGAGTACCCTCCTTGGTCTTGTCGTTCCTGTTTGCAACAAGGAAACTTACCATTCCGCCCATCATTGATCCCACCGTTGGTATACAGCCTTCCGGGTTCACATTAAGATTCAGAAACAACCTGATAAATCTTGATGCCTCATCTTTAAGAATTGGGATCCCCCGTATATCGGGGTAAACAGCAGCGACACCATTCCCGAGAGCTGTTATTTCAGCTTCAATGCCAATTGAGGGAGCAGGCAGACCCGGGACTCCCATCTCCATTTTTATAAATTGTATACCTGTGGCCTTTTCAATCTGGTTTGCCAGAAAAACAATCTCTCTTATTGAAGCGATGCCTGGTTCCGGTAATCCGTATTGATTTATTATGTCATTTATTACATCTGCCGGTAATGGAATATTATTCATGTAACTTTCTAATATTTTTATTTACGATTATTAAGTGTAAAACATACACTTAATACTCATTTTCTTTCTCCTTTTTTATTTTTTCTTTTTTACTTTTCTTTTTTACTTTTTACTTTTTACTTTTTACTTTTTACTTCTT
>CAZKWD010000259.1:0-3873 GCA_964556175.1 uncultured Rikenellaceae bacterium | reverse complement strand
AGTATTTTTTGCTTCTTTGAATAATAAAGTTGCATTAGCGGGTTGAATCTACGTATTTTTTTTTATTCTCTTTTATTTTTTTAATCCGGAAATATGTATATACCTTATCCCTCTCATTCCCATGAAAAAAGTAAAGCACTCTATATCAGATACATGCATAAATATGCTCCTGTCTCCGTAAGTAAAAACATAGTTTAATATCGATTGGCATGAAATTGTTACCATGAAAAAGTAATTTTATTTTTGTTTGAATGGAAAAAACCATAAATTTGGGATGCTGTTTTTTGCCCCCGCAAGAAATATCAGCTTTTGTGAAAGAGTACACCGACAGAGAAATCATCGAATGTCTGCGTAACCGTCAGAGCTACGTGGTACTATATCTTTCTGACCAGTATCTTCCCATGATCAAAAACATGGTTACTCATATGGGAGGCAACTCAGAGGATGCAAAGGATATTTTCCAGGAGGGCCTTATGATCATCCTCGAGAAGATCGACAGCGGGGAATTTGCACTTACCTGCAAATTCAAGACATTCCTTTATTGTATCTGCGAAAACCTCTGGAAATCAGTGCTCGACAGAAGGCACTCTGCAGCCAATTACCTTCAAAGACGTACCGAGACCGAAGAAGATGCCGATTTTTCAGAACAGGTTGATGATGATCTGTGCAGGGAGATTTTTATGAAGTCATTTAAAAAACTGGATAAGTCAGGCAGAAAAATACTGAAACTGTACTGGGAAGGCTACTCCCCTCAGGAGATCGCCGAAAAACTGAATTATAGCTACGGCTATGTGCGGAAGAAAAAAAGTGAATCCCAGGCGGAACTTATTAAAAAGGTGAAGAGTCATCCGGAGTACAGGAAGATAATGGAATCGGAGGAGATGGTTAAAAGGGTGATATATTAGATATGTAAGTTACGAGTTATGAGTTACAAGTTACAAGTTACAAGTTGCAGGTTGCGAGGTTCAGGGTATTTAGTGTAAAGTAATAGAATAATTGAAGAATATAATTAAACGGATGAGCGGGAATAACGGAAATATGACAGGTAAATCAGGAAGGAAGAGTGAATGGGAGGATAATTTACTTTCAGCGGAAGATACTGCGCTATTCGAAAAGATCGGTAATTACCTGAAGGGTGAGCTCGATATAGAAGAGGTAAAAAACGATCCCGGATATGCTGCTGCCGACAATGCTGTAAAACAAATGTTGTCTGATTACCAGCATAATATGCGGAACAAAGAGAATGAAAAATATATTAGGGAAGCCTTTTCCGGCAGAAATTCCGGGATGAAGATGAAGGAGGAGAACAAAGAGATACGTGAAGAGATAAAACGAAGCAATCTTGACAGGATATCGTCTGAATGGGTAAGGGAATGGCACGAAAAGAAACAGGGCAACGGAGAAAGTGAAGCACACAAGAAGGAGATTAAGGAATTCATAACCAGCTCGCTTGAACAGGAAGAGAGTTTAACATCCCGGAAAAAAGATCACGGAAGAAAAATACGATCAGGCAGATTGGTTTTTATACGGTATATTTCGCTCGCAGCTGCTGTTGTAGCAGGTGCAGTTATTATATTGAAAGTTCTCATGCCAGCGGATGATCCCGGCAGGTTATTTAACAGGTATTATGAACCCATAGAGGCTATATCACCAGTAACAAGGAGTCTGAGCAATAATGAAACGGATACCTGGGCATCAGCAGTCATGGACTATAACGAAGGTAACTACCAGGAAGCATCAACCGGATTCTCTGACCTGGCTGAAGTGGATCCTTCTTCAGCGGCACTAAGGTTCTTCACGGGTATTACACACCTGGGTCTTGGTGAATATGATAAGGCTGCCACATACCTTGAAGCAGTGGCCGGCGAACAGGGAGAATATTCGAAAGAGGCACGATGGTACCTGGGACTTGCATATTTAAAAGCAGGTAATATAACGGGAGCCACGGGATGTTTTGAGAACCTGGTACAATCGCCGGGCTACTACAGCGAACGGTCGGAAAAGATCCTGCGCTGCCTGAAATAATTTGCGAATATAATCACCGCTGCGAGTATTGTCACAATAAGAATTATCATCCATCTCTTATTCCCTTTTACAGGTGCATTGTTGCCAAGAACCTCATATGCGGCCCAATACCATGGATCTGACAAAGAGGGCGAAGAATTTGCCAGGTAATCAAGCTTTGCTCTGCGAAGAGCTTCGTTTTTATGCATACCAAGGGAAAGGTTATTGTAAAAACCTGTAATGATCTTTGCACTTGTTTCATCATTGATCTCCCACGATGTCCTGACCACCGATGATGCCCCTGCAAGGATGAAGCTTCTTGCAATACTCATCAGCCCTTCGCCATGATACAGAGTCCCTGTTCCTGAATTGCAGGCGCTGAGAACTACCATTGGTGATTTTATCCTCATCAGGCTTATTTCATAATTGTAGAGTCTGCCGTCTTCAGTGGTATCAGTTTCTGTGTCAAAAGCAAGCCAGGAATATTTTGAATTGACAGTGTCGGCTACGGAATGCATTGCAAGATGAAAGATAGCAGGCTTCTTCGCGGCAATCCTGAAATTTGTTTCTGTTGCCTCTCCCCCTGTGTAACGTTTCCCTCTGAATCTTCCGGATATTGATCCAATCTCTTTTTCTGCACCAGGCAATTCTCCGTTTAACTCTGCAGATATATTATTGCTTCCGTAATCCGGCGAAAATGCATACACCTTCGCTCCTCTCACGGATCTTTTACTTCTGCTGAATATCAATGACGATGAGTAAGCGTATGAGAAGGCATAATCCCGGATAAGATACTGAAGCTGTTCGTAATCAGTCTTATCCTGAGCAGGACCATCTTTCAGAAATGCCTCAAAGGGAAGCCATGCAATCTCCTCGTCAGGTATGATGATAAGCCTGTTTCCTGCAAAGGTTTCTTCAACAGGCTCAATAAGGTTTTTATACATAATGTTTAGGGCGCCGGTATATTTTCTGAATTCATCTTTTGAGCCACGAGGCATGCCATGATCCCTGATTATTTCTGCATTTTGCATGAAGAGTGAGTCGATGAAAGCCTGACGGAAATCAATGCTCTCCCCTGTTATTATGAACGTATAGAGCGTTCTTTTACCTTCACTGTGCTGGTTTGAGAGAAGGTAATCAATGATGGTCTCATCCTTTTCCAGATGTTTTTGTATCTCATCAAGAGTAAGCGGTTCGGTTTTCTGAAGGAGCTCCCTGATAGCCGGATACTCACTGTTTATTAACTCGCTGACCTTTTCTATTTCACGATTCATCTCAAAGAGTGCATCTTTCCAGAGAGCGAGCCTGTTGCTGTCAGGATTTGTCTTTTGTGACTCATCGAGGATAAGATTATTGTAGGCTGCAATGTTAGCTGAAAGACCGGTTTGTTTCTCATTGAGAGAATCAGGAATGCCTGATGCGGCAAGAAGCCCATTTTCTGTTATCTCATTACGGAGCACTGCCGCTTTAGCTTTGCAGGCTATCCCGTACATTTGCCTGATATAGGAGCTCTCACCTGTCATCTTGTACAGTGACCCGGCAATATGAACAGCGGAAAGATATGTCTCTTTTTCATTCTCTGCCAGGTACATGCGGCTCTCTTCGGTGAGATAATCATGCCTGATCCTGTCGATAAGCTGCAGTGCCAGGTCTATTGTTTCGAGGCTTTTATTAAGGATTTTATGCTTTTGTACAGTGTCATTCTGTATACCTGCATAAAGCTCTAGAGCATTGGATTTGCTTTTAAGATTCTCTAGCAGACGTATATTAAAAAGCGATGAATCAATTGAAGGATTTGAATAAACAGAAGTATCATTGAAATTCTCTACAACTGCAATAAGAGATTTTTGATAGTATTCCAGAGCAATT
>CAZKWD010000258.1:0-3874 GCA_964556175.1 uncultured Rikenellaceae bacterium | reverse complement strand
TATATCAACGAAGGTTTTTATGATGTTGAATACCTGAATAACCTGAACGTGGTTTTTGAGGATGAATTTATAAGGCATGTACACTTCGAAAAGCCCCTCGAAATAATAATTGACGGTAAAAGACATAAAGGAACAATAATGAAACCTGTGGTATAGAGGCTCAGAATGTCGCTCCGCCAGCAGATATATCCTTATTTATCTTTTTTATCAATCCCTGCAGAATGCTGCCCGGTCCAACTTCACTAAATGAAGCGGCACCGTCGGTTATCATGTTATTTATTAACTGTGTCCATAGAACCGGAGAGGTAAGCTGAGCAACAAGGTTGGTTTTAATAACTCCCGGTTCGATGGATGGTTTTGCGGTAACATTCTGATAAACAGGGCATATTGGCATGTTAAAATTCATTTTTGTTATTGCCTCCTCCAACTCGCTTCTTGCCGGTTCCATAAAAGGAGAATGGAATGCTCCGCTTACAGCCAAACGGATGGCCAGCTTAACTCCCTTTTCCCTGATTATTTTAACAGCTTCATCAATTCCTTCATTTGAACCGGAAATAACTATTTGTCCCGGACTGTTATAGTTGGCAGGAACTACAATATCATCTATTGAGGCGCAAACGTCCTCAACCATTTTATCATCGGCACCTATAATTGCCGCCATAGCTGACGGAGTAAGTTCACAAGCTTTTTGCATGGCTGCAGCTCTCTTTGATACTAGTATCAGTCCATCTTCAAATGAAAGTGTTTTACTGGCAGTAAGTGCGGAAAATTCTCCGAGCGAATGTCCTGCAACCATGTCTGGTTTAAAGGAGTCTCCAAGCACAGCGGCAAGTATTGTGGAATGAAGGAAGATTGCCGGCTGTGTAACCCTTGTCTGTTTCAAATCTTCATCAGTACCGTCAAACATCAGGTCGGTTATCCGGAAGCCCAGAATACTGTTTGCAGTCTCGAACATCTCTTTTGCAAGGGAAGATCTTTCATAAAGGTCATTACCCATGCCCGGGAATTGTACTCCCTGTCCGGGGAAAACGTATGCTTTCATTATCGGAGTAATAACAGGGTGTCTTAAATTAAGATACTATAACAGGCGGATCATCAGTGCAGCTTTGATCCGATAAGATGAATGAATTCTTCGCGTGTATTCATATTTTCAAGGAATATACCTGTGAATGCCGATGTTGTTGTTACGGAGTTTTGTTTCTGCACTCCCCGTATCTGCATGCACATATGCTGGGCTTCAATGACTACGGCAACTCCCAGCGGCTTAAGAGTATCCTGTATACAGTTCCTTATCTGTGTAGTGAGTCGTTCCTGTATCTGGAGCCTTCTTGAATAAGCCTCAACAACACGGGCTATTTTGCTCAATCCTGTTATATAGCCGTCAGGAATATATGCTACATGAGCCTTTCCGAAGAACGGAAGCATGTGATGTTCACACATGGAATAGAGGTCAATGTCTTTTACTATTACCATCTGCCTGTATTCCTCTTTGAACTTGGCCGATTGAAGGATCTGCACCGGATCAATATTATAACCTACTGTCAGATAATAGAGAGCCTGGGCAACCCTTATTGGAGTACGGAGCAATCCTTCCCTATCGGGATCTTCACCTAAAAGCTCCAGTATCCTTTTATACATTGAAGCCATCTCATTGATGGTCTCTTCATTCCATGTTTCAATCTTATTGTATCCCTTTTCAGTGATACCTGAACCGTCATTAATTTTTTCAATTTTATTAGCCATAATATTCTATTGAGTTGTTTTCTGTTTCTTCAATCTTTATGCAATGAAGTTGTACTCCTTCTTTCTCAATCGGTTGTTTCAGCTCATTCCAGATAGCTATTGCAAGGTTTTCGGTAGTTGCAATTTTCCCCTTCATGAAGTCAACTTCCAGGTTAATATTCCTGTGGTCAATTTTCGCTATCACCTTCTCCTGAATTATTTTTTTCAGGACATTGGTATTCATTACAAAACCATGATCTTCAGCAGCTTCCCCTTTGACAGTAACCCGGAGTATGTAATTATGTCCATGCCAGTTCGGATTTGAACACTTGCCAAAGACCTCACGGTTCTTTTCATCTGACCAATCCTGCCTGAACATCCTGTGCGCAGCACTGAATCTTTCTCTGCGAGTTAGATAGATCATATCACATCAGGTTTTAATTACAATATTAACCAATAAAGTTGAGCTTTTTAAAAGTTAAAAGCAATATATTTGATGGATTGATCCCCCTGATTCCCTGAATTGCATTACTTAATCTACACGAAAGCGGAAAAGGGGAGATAGCTTGTACGGAGACTAACTTAAATAATATTATGTCTCATAAGATCCTGCTGGTTGCAGCTACCGATGCCGAAGGTGATGCTTTGAGAAAGATCCCCGGAGTTAAACCTTTGGACGAATGTTTCCATTTCGGGAATTGTGATATTACACTGCTTGTAACAGGTATCGGACAGATGGCAACTTCATGGGCACTTACAAAATGGCTCTCATGTAATGAAAAGCCTGACTTTGCAATAAATATAGGAATTGCAGGCAGTTATAATAAAGATTTAAAAACCGGGGAAGTTGTCGCTCCGGTTTCAGATTGTTTTGCAGATACCGGGATTGAAACTGGAAAAACCATCCTGACGCTTGCTGAAGCCGGCATTGAAGATCCTCCGTTCAGGGAGGGCAGGATTTATGCAGTAAACGAGTATATGCCACTGGTTTTGGAAATTCTCAAACCTGTGGCAGCCATTACGGTGAATACAGTTACAGGTTCGGCCGTAACCATAGAGAGGATGACAGAGAAATTTCATCCCGATATCGAGACCATGGAAGGCGCAACTTTTTTTTATATTTGCAGCAGGGAGAAAACATCTTTTATAGCAATAAGGGCAATATCCAACAGAGTTGAACCCCGGGATAAGGAAAAATGGAATATACCTCTGGCCATTAATAACCTTTCGGAGAGATTAAAAGAGATTTTATTAATATTTGACTGATAATATGCAACTTACACTTGGTTTCTCGCCATGCCCGAATGATACCTTCATTTTTGATGCTATGGTTAACCGGAGAATTGATACTGAGGGCCTTGATTTCAATTATCTTATAGCAGATGTTGAAGAGTTGAACAGAAGAGCATTATCCGGAAGTATTGATATAACAAAAATTAGCATCCATGCATATGCCTTTGCTGCCCAAAAATATCTTATACTTGATTCGGGCAGTGCACTCGGTCACGGTAATGGACCACTTTTAATAAGCAAAAGAAAACTGGACACAAGTGAACTGGTTAATGTACATATTGCCATTCCGGGCAGGTTTACAACAGCAAACCTTCTGTTGAGCATAGCATGGCCTGATGCTCTCAATAAAACAGAATACCTTTTTTCCGATATTGAGGAAGCCCTTCTGAGGGAAGAGGTGGATGCGGGACTTATTATTCATGAAAACCGTTTTACATATCATAAAAAAGGGCTTCTTAAAATTGCTGATCTCGGGGAGTACTGGGAGAAGCTTACTAATTTGCCTGTACCACTTGGAACAATTGTGATTAACAGGGAAATTCCTGCAGCAACAGCAATGAAAATTAACCGTATTATCCACCGAAGTGTTGATTATGCAAATAGCCACCCAAAAGCATCTTACGATTTTATAAGGGCAAATGCAAAAGAAATGGAGAGCCCGATCGTTAATAGTCATATAAAGCTCTTTGTTAATAATTTTACTTTAAATCTTGGCACTGAGGGTAAGATTGCTGTCAGTGAGTTGTTAAGGGTTGCAGGGGAAAAAAAGATTTTACCGGAAATGCCGGAAGAAATATTTCTTACACCAATAGATAGAATAATAGATAATTAGATTTAAAACAGATATTATGAAAAGTAA
>CAZKWD010000257.1:0-3902 GCA_964556175.1 uncultured Rikenellaceae bacterium | reverse complement strand
ATTTGTAAAAAACAATGACGAAAACTTTAATACATATTATTACCCTCATCCTTATAATTGTGCCCAGCACATGATCCGGGAATAAAATGTATTACTATAACTGTACAAAAGCTTTCCGGATGACGGGAAGCTTTTTTTTATAAAAAGATTTTTAAGAGATGAGGAACAGGTTAAGAAGCTCAAAAACCACAACAGGCAGGAACATGGCGGGAGCCAGGAGCCTCTGGCGCGCCAATGGAATGAAGGAGGAGCATTTCGGCAAACCTGTTATAGCCATTGTAAATTCGTTTTCCCAGTTTGTTCCCGGACATGTTCATCTTCATGAAACCGGACAGATGGTGAAAAGAGTGATTGAAGATCGGGGATATTTTGCCGCCGAGTTCAATACTATAGCAATTGATGACGGCATAGCTATGGGACACCAGGGAATGCTTTACTCTCTGCCCTCACGTGAGCTTATTGCCGATAGTGTAGAATATGTCTGCAATGCACATTGTGCCGATGCGATGATCTGTATCAGCAACTGCGATAAAATCACTCCTGGAATGCTCATGGCAGCGCTTAGACTCAATATACCTGCAGTTTTTGTATCGGGTGGACCAATGGAGGCGGGAGTTCTGGGGAACAGGCATATCGACCTTGTGGATGTTATGATAGATGCTGCCGACAACAGCATCAGCGATAAGAAACTGGAAGAGATTGAGAGATCTGCCTGTCCTACCTGCGGTTCCTGCTCGGGAATGTTCACCGCTAACTCGATGAACTGTCTTAATGAAGCCCTGGGTCTGGCACTTCCCGGAAACGGAACGGTAGTTGCAACTCATATAAACAGGGTTCACCTGATCAAAAAGGCTGCAGAACTTATCGTTGATCTTACAAACAGGTACTATTATGATGGTGATGACAGTATCCTTCCAAGGTCCATAGCCACCAGAGCAGCATTTCTGAATTCCATGGCACTCGATATTGCCATGGGAGGCTCAACAAATACGGTACTGCATCTTCTGGCCCTTGCCAGTGAGGCAAAAGTTGAGTTCACAATTAAGGATGTTGATGAACTTTCCCGAAGGATCCCGAATTTATGTAAGGTGGCACCAAGCTCTCATTATCATGTACAGGATGTTAACCGTGCCGGAGGCATAATGGCAATAATGGGAGAGCTTGAACGAGGCAAACTTATTGATACTTCTGTAAAACGCATTGACTATCAATCACTTCAGGAGGCGATCAGCAACTGGGATATTATGGGAAAAAGTGCAACGCCTGAAGCTCATTCTCTTTTTAGGAGTGCACCGTCGATGAAACATAGTCTTGAAATGGGATCGCATGATGCTATGTATGATGAACCCGATACTGACAGAAAAAACGGATGCCTAAGAAGCATTGAATATCCATACAGCCATGATGGAGGCCTGGCGGTTCTCTTTGGAAATATTGCCGAAAATGGATCTATTGTAAAAACTGCAGGTGTTGATCAGGAGTTACTCAGTTTCTCCGGCCCTGCCGTTGTATTTGAATCCCAGGAGGAGGCCTCTGAAGGGATACTGAACGGAAAAGTGAAGGCAGGAGATGTGGTTGTCATAAGATACGAAGGCCCCAAAGGAGGCCCTGGAATGCAGGAGATGCTGTATCCTACCTCCTATCTTAAATCAATAGGGCTTGGTAAAGAATGTGCACTTATAACCGATGGAAGGTTTTCAGGTGGTACATCGGGATTATCAGTCGGACACATCTCACCTGAGGCAGCCGCCGGAGGTACGCTGGCACTTATTCGCGACGGTGATATTATAGAGATTAATATTCCCGATCGCAGTATTAATATTAAAATAACTGATAGTGAGTTAAATAGCCGCCAGAAGAAAGAAGAAGCAAAAGGCAGTAACGCCTTCAAACCTGAAACCAGGAAACGGGAAATACCTGACTCATTAAGAGCCTATGCAGCATTTGTGAGTTCTGCAGATAAAGGGGCGGTCAGAATGGTTGAAGAGAGTTGAAACCAAGAGGATCCCCTCCTGGGAGATCGGAACCCCGCTCTGCGGGATAAACTCCGTGGAGATTCCGCGTTAGCGGAGGGTTTGGGGTGGGTTTCCTGATAAGTTTAAGAATTTAAAAAAGAGTAGAATAAAACAATACAAAATAATCAGATCGCACGATAAACAAAACAATATGAAATCTCAGAAAGAAACAAAACAAAAGACTGTAAAAGTTAACGGGAAGGAAGATATGACGGGTGCGGAGGCATTGCTCAGATGCCTGATAGAAGAGGGTGTGGATACCATCTTCGGGTACCCCGGAGGCGCCATAATGCCTGTATACGATAAACTGCTGGATTATAAAAGCAAACTGAGGCATATTCTTACACGTCACGAACAGGGCGCAGCACACGCAGCACAGGCTTACTCTATGGTCACAGGCAAGCCGGGGATCTGCTTTGCAACATCAGGTCCGGGTGCAACAAACCTGATAACCGGTATTGCTAATGCTTATCTCGACTCTGTTCCGGTGGTATTCATAACTGCCCAGGTAGTATCATCACTCATCGGAACCGATGCCTTCCAGGAGACAGATATTCTAGGCGTATCTATGCCCGTAACAAAATGGAACTGCCAGGTCAAGAAAGCAGAGGATATCCCCTCAATGATAGCCAAAGCTTTTTACCTGGCAACAACCGGCAGACCAGGACCTGTGCTGATCGATATCACAAAGGATGCTCAGCAGCAAAAACTTTCATTCAAATATGAAAGATGTAATTACCTGAGAAGCTACAACCCGCATATTTCATTGAATACCAGAGCAATAGAATCTGCTGCAATAATGATAAACCATGCCGAGAAACCACTTATACTTGCTGGTCATGGTGTCCTTATTTCAGGAGCAGTGAATGAGCTCAGGGAATTTGCCGAGAAAACGGGGATCCCCGTTGCAGTAACACTTCTGGGCCTCTCATCATTTCCATCGGGACACAGGTTGTATGCAGGATTCCTTGGAATGCATGGCAATTACGCTCCTAATCTCCTTACCAATGAAGCTGACCTCATAATTGCCATTGGTATGCGTTTCGATGACCGGGTTACCGGCAATCTTAAAAAATATGCAAAAAATGCAAGAATAATACATATTGAGATCGACGAGGCTGAGATCAATAAGAATGTACAGGTAGATCTTGAAATTCATAATGATGTAAAAGAAGTTCTTCAGCATCTTATCCCGTTGGTGGAACAAAAATCTTATGAATTATGGATCCGTGAATTCAGAATCTGTGATAAGATAGAGTATGATAAGGTCATTAAACCGGAAACAGATCCCGAATCAGGTGATATAAGAATGGGTGAGGTTGTAAGGAACGTGTCGGAACTAACAAATGGGCAATCGATAATTGTAACCGATGTGGGACAGCACCAGATGTCAGCCGCACGTTATTATAAATTCATGGAACCTGACAGTCTTGTTACCTCAGGAGGCATGGGCACCATGGGGTTCGGGCTTCCGGCAGCTGTAGGTGCAAAAACAGGAAAACCCGGCAGGGAGGTGATTGCATTTATCGGTGATGGAGGATTTCAAATGACCATCCAGGAGATGGGTACGATAATGCAATATAATATACCTGTTAAAATAATAATCCTGAACAACGGATTCCTCGGAATGGTAAGGCAATGGCAGGATATGTTCTTTAATAAAAGGTATGCATCAACAGAACTGGTCAACCCCGATTTTATCAGGATAGCAGAAGGTTTTGGCATCCCGGGGAAAAGAGTCGCGGAGAGAAAGGAGCTCAGGAGTTCTCTCGAGGAAATGCTGGCTGCAAAAGGGCCATATATCCTTAATATTCACATCGAAAAGGAAGGGAATGTGCTTCCTATGGTGGAACCTGGAGCATCAGTATCAGAGATAACATTAAACTA
>CAZKWD010000256.1:0-3904 GCA_964556175.1 uncultured Rikenellaceae bacterium | reverse complement strand
AGGAGCAGCATCTCGAAATGACAAGACGTTTTGCAAGGAGGTTTAATACAATGTACGATGTCGATTATTTCCCTGAACCCGATGCTTATAATTTCGGCAGGAAACTCATAAAGATCCCGGGACTTGACGGTACCGGTAAAATGGGTAAAAGTGAGGGCAACGGCATTTTCCTTGCCGACACCCCTGAGGAGATAAGGAAAAAGGTGATGCGTGCAGTGACAGATGCCGGGCCAAAAACACCGGGAGAAAAACCATCTGAACCGGTGCAGAACCTCTTTACGATTATGAAGGTCGTCTCAGATCCTTCCACAGTTAAATATTTCACAGAAAAACATGTCTCCTGTGAGATCCGTTACGGCGAAATGAAAAAACAGCTTGCCGAAGATATTATTAAGGTTACCGATCCCATCCGGGGAAGGATAAATGAGATCCTCGCCGACAAAAAATACCTGGCAAAAGTGGTAAAAGAGGGAGGAGAAAAAGCAAGAGCAAGCGCTTCAAAGACAATAAGGGAGGTGCGTGAAATAATCGGGTACAGATCCTTCTGAAAACAAAAAAATGAAAGCCCCGAGTACTCGGGGCTGAACTTGAAGGATCAAGTATATGTTGAGATTGCCTGTGTAATAATAATCTCAAATAGCGTGCCAAAAAATACGAATCATTGACTAAACTCAGGTAATGGGAAAACGGATTGGTATAATTCTGGTTATTATCCTTATCGCAGGACTGGCAGTACTGGGATATTATCTCTACCAGGGACGGAAGAGTTTTTTTACCGATCCCTATAAAGCCGTTGCCCCTTCAGCCTCTTTCGTAATAGAAACCACAGATCTTCAGAGTTTTATTAATTCACTTACCACAGGGAAGGGTCTTTTCGGTGAGATAGAGGAAATTAAAGAGTTCAGCAGCTTTACAACAAGGATGAAATTTGTTGCCGACCAGATAAATAAGCCATCCTATGAGAAATTGATGACAGGATATTCATCAGTCATATCATTTCATGCTGACGGCACCGGGAAACTAAGGCCTCTGCTGGTAATGACAATCCCCTCTGAGGTCAGGATACGGCAGCTAAGGGTGATGCTTCGTTCGGCAGGCATAAAGACGATAAATGAAACTGAGATACAGGGCAATAGCGTTCTTATCCTTCCGTTTAATATTGGAGAAAGTAATGAAACCGCTTATATTTCAATTATTTCAGGATTACTGATCCTCACTCCTTCTGAAGAGATCATGAAAAGAGCAATAGGACAGACCGGCAGAGATGATGATGTGAGGGCAATACCCGGTTTTTCAAGGGTGCTTGAGGCATCAGGGAAAAATGAGGATAAGGTTTTTGTCGTTTTCAG
This sequence comes from uncultured Rikenellaceae bacterium, assembly GCA_964556175.1. Taxonomy (GTDB): domain Bacteria; phylum Bacteroidota; class Bacteroidia; order Bacteroidales; family VadinHA17; genus LD21. The sequence continues at coordinate 2,555 of CAZKWD010000256.1, read as the reverse complement.
CAATCTTCCGGATCTGTTCAAACCTCTCTTTAATGAAGAACACGCTGCAACTGCTTCACAAATAGGTTCTCTGGCTGGCTGCGCGAGCGGTGATATTTATCTGAGTGATAACGGCCTGGTACTGAACGGATACACCGAGAGTATCAACTCTTCTGATATATTGTTCAGATACAAAACAGGAAAGGTGGGAGTATTCCGTACATATATGATACTGCCATCTAATACTGTGCTTTTTGAATCAATTTTTCTTGAAGAGAAGAATTCTGCGTCGAATACCTCAGGAAGTGTCGGTGAAGCTGCAGATCTGGCTGGAAAACTTAGTGAATATACCGGCGAAGAGGTCACAAAAGCATATCTTAATCTAAAAGACAGACCTGTAAACGAGAACAGTCTGATAATATACGAGCTGAAGAACAGGGTATATGCCGAAAAGCTTTTTCTTGATGAATTCACAAGCGAAGCCGGTAATACAAATGTCATATTCTTTCAGCCCGACGAACAGGTAAAAATCCCTGTTTATGAAACTCCTTATAAGGGTTTTGCTAAAGCTCTTGTCCCGGGCTTTGCAGCGGATTTTGATGATTCCTGGTTCACCTTCTATGATAACTTCCTGATCACCGGAAGTTCATATGCTACCATATCATCGCTTCTATATGATAACCTGCTGAACAAAACCCTGGCAAATGACCTGATCTACAGGGATTTTGAAAGTACATTGCCCTCCGTTGCCGGATACTTCTTCTATTGCGTGCCATCACATATCACGGATTACATGAAAGGATTCCTTAGTGACAATATAATGGAGAGTATTCTGTCGAATAAGCCTTCCCTTGACAAGATCGAGGCTGCGGGGTACCAGATGACTTCGAGCAACAATATGATATATAACAGCCTGTCAATTCGTTTTAAGGAGGATGTAAGAGAAGAATCAACAACTGAATGGGAGACATTACTGGATACCGTTACCGCTGTCAAACCTTTCTTCTTTACAAACCATATAACCGGGGCAAAAGAGATATTTGTTCAGGATATGAAGAATAATGTCTACCTGATTAATACAGCAGGAAGAATTTTATGGAAGGCACCCATCAGGGAAAGGATCAATGGATCCATTTATATGATCGATTATTACAAAAACGGCAAATATCAGATTCTCTTTGCAGGCAAAAATTATCTCCATCTTCTTGACAGGAATGGCAATTATGTTGAGAGATTTCCTGTCCGGTTGAGGTCGCCCGCAACCAGTTCGCTTGCCCTGTTTGATTATGATAATAACCTAAATTACAGGCTTTTGATTGCAGGTGAGGACAGGCTGATCTATGCTTATGACCGAAGCGGCAACGCTGTAAAGGGCTGGAAGCCCTTCAGGACTGCCGGTACTGTGAATGCGGAGGTTAGCTGGTGCAGGATCTCAGGGAAGGATTATCTGATTGTTGCTGATAATACCTCATTGTTCTTTCTTGACAGAAGGGGCAATATCAGGCTTCGCCCCGATCAGCCGGTAACAAAAGCTGCCAATTCAGCATTAAGGTTGTCGACAGGATCATCATCTTCGCTTGTATGCAGTTCTCCTGATGGCACCATACAACATATCTATTTTGACGGCAGTGTAAAAAAATTCAATACAGGTCGTTTTTCAGGCAACCATTCATTCGATTTTTTTGACATAGATGGTGATGGTTTTGGTGAATACATTTTTTTAGATAAAGGTATATTGTATCTTTATGATCATAACAGAACTGAGATGTTTATAAGGGAATTCAGCTCTTCAGAATTGGGAGGACCTATAACTTTCATTTTTTCTTCTTCCGACAGAAGAATCGGTGTTTTTGATATTGAAAAGAACATGATCTATCTTATCGACAGAAGAGGAAATGATACAAAAGGGTTCCCCTTAAGAGGCGCATCAATGTTCTCAATAGGTAAATTGTCGGAAAGAAGCGGCTGGCATCTTATTGTCGGCGGTTCTGACAGGTTCCTTTACAATTACAGGTTGGATTGACAGAATTAATGATTCTGATTATGGAAAGAAAATTAACCGTTATTATTGTAATCCTGGTGCTGCTGTTTACAGCAGGTTGTGTCAAGGAGACCTATGACATAGATAAGATCTCCAAACAGGTTCATTTTTCCCCGGCTTTTGGTATCCCGGTGGTAAGAGGCACCGTGACACTCAGCGATTTTGTTGAACCCAGTGACACCATAATCTTTGACAGCGATTCGGTGTTTGTTTACGCTGAAGCCGAAAATGTTATAAGATTTATCTTTAGGAAAGACTCAATAATCAGCTTCAACCTTGATGATTATTATGATTTTGATGATATGCTCTCCTACAGTAAGTCTTTTGTGGTTGGAGAGCTGTATCTTGGTTCCTTCGCTGATACAATCGGATTTTCACTCGATGAGATCAGTATGAAATTCCCGCCGGCTGTAAGGGCTGCACTGGTTCTCCTCGATGAAAAAACCGGGGATTTCCCTCCATTTCCGGCAGTCAGTCTCGATGAAAAGACATTTGGTCCTTTTGATAATTTTGAATATGCAACTTTCTCTGAAGG
>CAZKWD010000255.1:0-3916 GCA_964556175.1 uncultured Rikenellaceae bacterium | reverse complement strand
TTTCCCTCTTTTCAGTATTGGACTTAACTGTGCTCTGGGAGCAGATCAGCTCAGGCCCTTTGTTGAAGAATTATCCGCAAAGTCAGGTTTTTATCTTTCTGTCCACCCGAATGCGGGACTGCCAAACCAGTTTGGTGAGTATGACCAGTCGGCAGAATACATGGCTTCAGTGACTGAAGATTTCATGAAAGAGGGGTGGGTGAATATTATCGGAGGTTGCTGCGGGACAACTCCTCTGCATATAAGAAAAATTGCAGAGGCGGCCAGGAAATACAGCCCCGGGAAAAAGCCTGTAATAACCAGATATACAAGGCTCAGCGGACTGGAGGCATTAACAATAACTCCTGAAACCAATTTTGTGAATATTGGCGAAAGAACCAATGTCTCCGGTTCCAGAAAATTTGCCGGGCTGATACAGGAGGAAAAATACAGTGAAGCGCTGACAATAGCACGTAACCAGGTTGACGGAGGTGCACAGATCATCGATATATGTATGGATGAGGCCATGCTCGATTCCGAAAAAGCAATGGTGAAATTTGTAAATCTTATCATGTCGGAACCCGATATTGCCAGGCTGCCCCTTATGATCGATTCATCGCAGTGGAATGTCATAGAATCAGCCTTGAAATGTATTCAGGGGAAATCTGTTGTCAACTCGATAAGCCTTAAGGAGGGTGAGGAGATATTTTTTCAGCATGCCAGTCTCCTGCGGAAATATGGCGCTGCAGCAGTGGTGATGCTTTTTGATGAAAAAGGACAGGCTGATACATACGAGCGCAGAATAGAAGTTGCTGAAAGATCTTATCATCTGCTGGTGGACAAGCTGGGATTCCCTCCCGAGGACCTGATCTTTGATCCTAATGTCCTGGCAATAGCTACCGGCATTGAGGAACATAATAACTATGCAGTTAATTTCATCCGTACTACAGGGTGGATAAAGGAAAACCTTCCTTTTGCAAAGGTCAGCGGAGGTATAAGCAATCTCTCATTTTCATTCAGGGGTATTGACAGGGTCCGCGAAGCAATGCATTCGGTGTTTCTTTTCCATGCAATAAAGGCTGGACTGGACATGGGTATCGTGAACCCCGGCATGTTACAGGTTTACAGTGAAATACCTCAGGATTTGCTACAGCTTACCGGGGATGTGGTACTGAACCGCAGGAAAGATGCAACGGAAAGACTGGTAAAATTTGCTGAAAACCTCAGGAACGAAAACACGAAGGAGGAAAAAAGCGATGAGTGGAGGTTGCTGCCGGTAACGGAACGTATAAAACATTCACTGATAAGAGGTCTTGATGAATATATTGAGACGGATGTGGAAGAGGCACGCTTACTTTACTCCAGGTCTATCGAATTAATTGAGGGACCCCTGATGGGCGGGATGAATGAGGTAGGTGATCTTTTCGGATCGGGAAAAATGTTCCTTCCACAGGTGGTAAAAAGTGCCCGTGTAATGAAGAAAGCTGTTTCAAAGCTGGCTCCCTATATAGAAAAGGAGAGTGAAGGTGATGAGAAGAAAACAGCCGGAAGGATCCTGCTGGCTACAGTAAAGGGCGATGTACATGATATCGGCAAAAATATTGTCGGTGTTGTTCTGTCATGCAATAACTATGAGGTAATAGATCTGGGTGTAATGGTCCCTTCAGATAAGATTATCGATATTGCAATAAAAGAAAAGGCCGATTTTATTGGCCTCAGCGGATTGATCACACCATCGCTTGAGGAAATGGTGCATGTTGCTTCCGAAATGGAACGCAGAAAGCAGACTCTACCCCTGCTTGTCGGCGGGGCAACAACATCTGAAATTCATGTTGCGGTAAAGATTGAACCTGTCTATTCCGGACCCGTGATCCATGTAAAAGATGCCTCTAAAGCAGCAGGAGTCCTTGCTGCGCTGCTCGGTAAAAATCATAGTGAGTATGTCTCTTCGGTTGCACATAAGTACCTAAACCTGAGAGAAGAACATAATTCTAAAAGTGAAAAACGAAAACTGCTGACAATAACTGAGGCAAGGAAAAACAGACTTTTCACGGACTGGAGCACTCCGGATCTCTTTAAACCACTAAAACCGGGACATTATGTTTTAAATCAAATTGACCTGAATGAGCTTGTGAAATATATCGACTGGACATTCTTCTTCTTTGCCTGGAAAGTGACAGGAAAATACCCGGTTATATTCAGCGATCCGGTAAAGGGCAGTGAGGCAAAGAAATTATTCGATGATGCACAATATTATTTAAATGAAATAATCAACCGGAAGATTATTACCGCACAGGCTGTCTTTGGATTATTCCCTGCATTTTCGACAGGTGATGATATTATTGTTTCTCCGGAAAGGACAAAGAGCGGAGCTACTGCAATACTGAGATTCCTGAGGAACCAGGAACAGAAAGAAAATGAAATCCCCAACCTCTCACTTGCAGATTTTATTGCGCCGGAATCATCAGGTAAGACCGATAACCTCGGACTCTTTGTTGTTACAGCGCATATTAATGAGGATTCGCTTAAGAAGTATAATGATGATGATTATGCTATTATCATGATAAGGATTTTAAGCGACCGTATTGCAGAAGCCTCTGCAGAGTGGCTGCATGAGAAAATACGTAAGGAATACTGGGGGTATGCAAAGGATGAAAACCTGACTGTGGAAGATATGCTGGCGATAAAGTACAAAGGGATAAGACCAGCCCCCGGCTATCCTGCATGTCCGGATCACACTGAAAAACGAACCCTCTTCGACCTACTTGATGCAGAGGAGAGTATAGGTGTTAATTTGACAGAGAATTTTGCAATGTCACCGCCAGCTTCGGTATGCGGTTATATTTTTTCGCATCCTGCTTCATCATATTTCAATATCGGTAAGATCGGCATGGACCAGCTGGAAGATTATGCGTCAAGAAAGAATATGACAACTAATGAAGCGGCAAAATGGCTTGCCCCTAATCTGTAATATACTAATAATGAGTGTAATAGATAAAATAAAGAATTCTAAAGGACCCCTGTTCACCTTTGAACTGCTTCCTCCTCTCAAGGGGCATAGTATTGACAGGGTCTATAAAGCAATTGACAGACTGATTGAATTTCAGCCGGCATATATAAATTTCACAACTCATCGTAATGAGATAACCTACAGGGAAAGGCCTGACGGGCTTCTTGAGAAAAAGGTAACAAGGCTGCGGCCCGGGACTGTTGCCCTTGCAGCTGCAGTAAAATACAAGTATAATATTACTGTTGTGCCACATATCCTTTGCGGCGGATTTACCAAAGAAGAGACTGAAAATGTACTCATTGAGATGAATTTCCTCAGTATAGATGATGCCCTTGCCCTAAGGGGAGACCCACAGAGAGGCACCCGGACCTTCATCCCCGAAAAAGAGGGTCACACCCATACTTATGAACTTGTTAAGCAGATCATCAATATGAATCATGGAAAATATCTTGAAGAGACTCTTCTTGATACTACTCCTGCCAATTTCTGTATTGGTGTGGCCGGTTATCCCGAAAAACATGTTGAAGCTCCCAACATGCAAACCGATCTTGAAAACCTGAAGAAAAAGGTTGACGCCGGAGCAAGTTATATCGTTACACAGATGTTTTTTGATAACAATAAGTTCTTAAGGTTCAGGGATGATTGCAAAAAAACAGGTATTAATGTTCCTGTTATTGCAGGATTGAAGCCAATATCAAGTCTTAATGATATTAGCCTTTTGCCTCAAACCTTTCATATTGATGTACCAAATGATCTTGTTTCAGCAATACGAAAATGCAAAACCGATAAAGAGGCAAGGGAGGTTGGAATAGAATGGACAACCATGCAGTCAAAAGAGCTTATCAAAGAGGGTGTGCCGGGGCTTCATTACTATACTCTAGGTAGGTCCGATAATATTGCGAGGATAGTTAAAGCTTCATTTTAAAA
>CAZKWD010000254.1:0-3918 GCA_964556175.1 uncultured Rikenellaceae bacterium | reverse complement strand
AAAGGGATTCGGGGCAGAATAATATTAAGCATATTTATATCAGGAACAGGAAATAGTCTCGGTGCTTGGTGCTCTTACTAGCGTGGGCCATAAAACCATAAAAAGCAATTAAAATCCAATATAATATAACGGAATATTTTTTGTTTCGAAAAAAAAACATGACCTTTGACATTGTATAATAACACATTAATAATTGAATTATGAACATTTACGTTGGAAGTCTTCATTTTAAAATGAATGAAGCAGAATTAAGAGAACTATTTGAAGAGTTTGGCGAAGTAGCATCTGCAAAGATTATTTTTGACAAATACTCTGGGAAAAGCAAAGGTTTTGGTTTCGTTGAAATGCCCAACGAAGCTGAGGCAAAAAAGGCCATTGAAGAACTTAACGGTGCCGAGGTACAGGGAAGAAAAATTATTGTAAACGAGTCAATTGAAAGGGCTGACAGAAGAAGAGATTTCAGAGGCGGTAATTCTGACCGCAGAGGATCAGGCGGAGACAGAAGGGATATGTAAAATCAATAACAAAAACAAAAATTATGAAAGGCACTGTTAAATGGTATGACAGGGTTAAGGGTTACGGATTCCTTCAGACAGAAGATGATAAAGATATCTTTGTTCACAGATCAGGTCTGGAGATGTCACAATCCGAGCTTGAAGCAGGTCAGGCTGTTGAATTTGAAGTAGAACAGCGCGAAAAAGGGCCTGTGGCCATCAAGGTTAAAAAAGCTGAATGATCTTACCGTAATTTATAAAAAGAGGCCGTCAAAAAATTACGGCCTCTTTTTTATTCTGTTAAATACCTTTTATACCAGTGTCCATGGTTTACGGTAATCATATTGCATGAGGTTTGTTGCTGCGCCATCGGTATCGTCAACGAAAGTTTCGGTTGACGGATCCCACTTGACAGTTCTCTTCAGATCACATGCAATATTCCCCAGGTTACAGACAGTGCAACTGCTATGTGCTATCTCGACAGGAACAACAGGATCCTGTCGTGAACGTACTGATTCTATAAAGTTAACCTGGTGAGGGATTCTTGTCTCATAGGGTCCTTCTATTACCTCAGTTTCAGGAGGCATGAATCCGGGATCGGATGCAATGAAAGATCCACGGGATACTTCTATCCAGCCGTTATCTCCAATAAACTTGACTCCTTTTGTCTTTTGCTCATTGAACGGTTCTGAAGTAAATATAGTACCGTCAGCATATTTGAACATCATGAACTCAGTGCCATCTCCTATCGGTGATATTTCCACCGGTCCATTCCTGTCCATGCCGAGTCCCCACTGTACAATATCAAACATATGAGCGCCCCAGTCGGTAGTAAATCCTCCGCCCATTTCTTTATACCATCTCCAGGCACCCCACATCTTTTCATTTTCCTCCGGATCAAGAGAGATGGGAGGATCAAGCTGATTATTGAAATGAATATCTCCCGGTAACGGTCCAAGCCACAGGTCCCAGTTAAGATCGGCAGGTATGGATTCCTCAGGCAGGTTGTACATAAAAGGTGGAGCTCCCACATAAGCATTTACAAAAGTTATCTTTCCGAGTGTTCCAGCCTGTACCAGTTTTACAGCATGCTGGAATTCCGGACTTGAGCGCTGCTGGCTCCCAAGACCAAATACCCTTCCGGTTTCACGCACTACCTTTCGTAATTCCTGCCCTTCTTTGATAGTGAATGTCATTGGTTTTTCAAGATAAACATCCTTGCCTGCCCTGCAGGCTGCTATGGCTATCAATGCATGCCAGTGATCAGGAGTGGCAATAACAACGGCATCAATGTCCTCCAGGGCTAAAAGATCCTCGAATTTCTCGAAAGTCTTAATATCAGCTTTAGTTCCTGCCTTATCATGAAATGCCTTAACACGTCTTTCAAAACGTTCGCGTTTTATTCCATATACATCACATCCTGCCACTGCCCTGACTCCCGGGACCTGCATAAATCCATTAAGCAGGAACATTGCCTGCTGTCCCAGGCCAATGAATCCAAGACGAATACTGTCTTCTGCAACTTTTGATTTGCAGCCGGTAAGATGAGGGATAACTGCTACGCCGGCGGCTCCTGCTGCCGCTGTTGTCAGAAACCGGCGTCTTGACCATAACTTTTTTTGTTTCTCCATAATGTTGTGTTTAATAATAAATTGTTATTTAGACAATTCTTGATTACTACTGGAATCATAAAATTAAACTTTTTCCAATACAAAAAGTATTTTCATTGCAGATTATCGCTGATTTTGTCAGAAACGGCCGTAGATTGAAAATTTTTCGGTGTTACAGTAAATGGATGAATATAGAAAGAGTCCAGTTACATTGGTTATCATCTTTCTTTCAAGATGCAGTAACGGGGACCCTTTTTTTAAATGCAGGAAAGTACCCATTTCAGATGAGGCAGGAATTGCCTTTATTCTCTGTTCACCGCCTTTTATTTCTATATGATAATGCTCCCTCAGTATCTTAAAGAGTGACCTGTTCTCAAACTGGCGTGCAGTGATCCGCGGCAGGTTAATATTTGCTATATAACTGATATCATAAAATATTGGCATATCCTCAAGCAGTCGAAGCCTTTCCATGTATACACAACCCGATTCTTTTTCGAGATCTGAGAGTGGAAACATAAAATCATCGCTCCATGGTATAATTACCGGTTTGACTATTATCCTTGTTTTCAGGTTCCTGTCTCCCACTGCTGAAGTTGTTCCCGAAACTGATAAAATACCTATCTCCCTGGGAAGCTGATGAACAATACTACCTTTTCCCTGGTGCCTGCTTATATAGCCGTCGTTGGCCAGTGTGCTCAACGCCTGCCTCACCGTGGGCCTTGTCATTCCGTATAACTGGCATAACTCATTTTCCGATGGGAGAAGATCACCCTCCTTATATACCCCTTCTGTAATATGTTTTCGAAGTAATTCGTAAAGCTTTCTGTGCCTAGGTAAATTTCCTGAAGGTGACATAAACTGTAAAATTTTTGTAAATATATTACATTTGACTTGTAATTACAAGTTATTTGATTTATTTTTGTACATACTGATTATTAATAATATAATTTTATTGAAATCTATTTTCTATTTACTTATTATAACAAGTTAATAATTAACATGGCCATTCCCGTAACAATGCCAAAACAAGGACAGTCGGTCGAGACCTGCATAATCACCCGGTGGTTTAAAGCCCCCGGAGACAGGGTCGAGGAGGGAGATATCCTATTCTCATATGAGACCGACAAGGCAGCATTCGAAATGGAGGCGCCGGCAGCAGGTATCCTTCTGGAAACATTTTTTGATGATGGCGCAGAGGTGCCGGTACTGGTTAATGTTGCTGTAATAGGCACTCCGGGTGAGAAGATTAAATCTTTCTACCCTGGAAATGAACCATCACCCGGAATGAAATCTCAGAGTAAGGAAGAGATAAGAGATCCGGCATCTTCGCAGGATACATCAGAAAAATTGACGTCTCCTCCATCCTCGGATAACAGGATAAGAATATCACCGAGGGCAAAGCGCCTGGCTGAAGAGAAAGGGATAAACTATAAAGATATCAGGGGATCAGGGCCCAATAACAGAATAATTATCAGCGACATTGAAAATATGCTTGCAGGAAGAACTCCACTGAAAGGAACAGCTCCTGAAGAAGAAACAGAATATGCTGAGCAGCCGTTGAGTAATGTACGCAAGCTGATTGCCAGGTCTATGCATACTTCCCTGCAGAGTGCCGCCCAGGTTACCCACCATATGAGTGCTGATGTCCGGCGGCTTCTTGATACAAGGCGAAAGATAAAGGAAGAACTTGCCTCCGGAACCGGCAAACAGGATATAACCCTTAACGACATGATATGCTGGTGCGTTGTAAGAGCTCTTGGCAAGTTTCCGGAAATGAACGGTCATTTCATGGGTGAGACTATCAGGATATTCAA
>CAZKWD010000253.1:0-3930 GCA_964556175.1 uncultured Rikenellaceae bacterium | reverse complement strand
AATAACATGGTGATTTTTGAATATGACAAGGAAAATCCTGAGAACCTTGGTGAGATAATTGAGAATATGGGACTTATAAAAGCAGGAAATTTTGACATTTGCCTGCTTGCCACCAGCAGGAAAGAGATAATTTTCAGGAATGGCATACATGTCTGGATAAATAACGAGGAGCCTGAAAATTCAAGCCTGCAAATTCTTATGAGCTTTATTATTTCAGGACATCCCGACTGGAGAAAATCAAATATCAAGGTCTTTGAAACTTGTAAGCCGGGACAATATGAGGAGATCCGGATGAAGCTCATGGAACTGGTAAAAACGGGCAGGCTCCCGATAACAGAAAAAAATATTGAGATCATCACTGAGGAACCGGATATGACCCTGAAAAGCCTGATAAATCAAAAATCATCTTCTGCAGCCCTGGTCATGACAGGTTTAAGTGTCAAGGGACTAAAACATAACTGGGAAGCTGTATTGAACGGATATGATGAAATAGGGACTATTTTGTTCGTTAATTCACATAACCAGAAAGAAATAGTATGATCCCTTAAGGATTATTCGATCGGGCTCCCCTTGGTCCTTCCCATCCATTTAAGATTGTGATCAGATCCAAAATGGTCCTTAAAGATCCTGTAATAAAATAATTCTTCTTTTGTATTTATATTCAATCCATTAGACGTAACCCGCTCAGTCCTGAAATCCTTGTCGGTAATCTTTTTGGAAGCGTAATCTGAAAGCACATTTCCAACCCCGGCGCCTTCCCAGAATTTCGCTTTTGGTCTTTGCAGTATGGAATCGGGCAGTAACCCTTCCATTGCCTTTCTGAGTATCCACTTCTCCTGATTATTGAAGATCTTGTATTTAACAGGAATTGTCAGTGCGAACCTTACCACTTCGGGATTAGCAAAAACAACGTGAGCCCTTGTACCGTGAGCGGATGCACTGCGGTCAACTCTTTGAAGAGCAGTATTATGCAAACTGCCGGTGATTTTAATAAGTTCTTTCCCCAGCTGTTCCGATGGTATTGATTTTAGGTAATCGTAACCTGCAAATAATTCATCACCTCCCTCTCCCGAGAAGACCTCGGACACATGTTCAGAAGCCAGTTTTGCAACCAGGTAATTCGTGACGCTCGATCTTACGAGCAGTGCATCAAATGATTCCAGATGATAAATGACATCCGGCAAAACGCGTATCATATCCTCCAGAGTCACAATAACCTCGTAATGATCTGATTTAATAAAATCTGCTGTTTCTTTTGCAAATTCAAGATCCGGCGCACCTTTCAGCCCTGCAACAAAAGTTTTTAATTGTTTTACATGCCTTGTAGCAAGGGCACATATAGTACTTGAATCAAGCCCCCCTGACAACCATGATCCAATAGGCTCTGAACTTATACAATCCGATACTGCACCATCGAGAAGATTCCGCAAACGGACAGCTATCTGTTCCGGATTATCTTCCTGGGGAATGCCGGTTTCCAATTTAAAATATGACTTTAGATTGTCTCCGTCAAAAGTATGACCGGGAGGTATTTCTGAAATATCTTCAGTTATTTCCTGCAATGCTTTCACCTCCGAGGCAAAACAAATGTTTCCGGTTTGGTCCTTACCATGATAAAGCGGGGCAACACCCAGTTCATCGCGGTACATTTTGAAATTTCCGTTTTCAGGTTTTACCCAGGCATAATGACCTGATCCATTATTGTCGCCAACGGTTCCATCAGCCAGTAACTTTTTTACAATTTCATCTTCCGATTCGTTCCACACCAGTCCAAGAGTGGTTCCATTCTTTTCAAAAATTGAAATACTCTCTTTACCCCTGTGACGAATAGTGTTAAGCATCTCCTCTACTTCTGCCTCTGCATTTTTCGAGGCTATTCCTGCAATACCTGCCATAATTTTGTTGTTTTGGTTATTATTAATTTATTATTCTATAGTAAAAAAATTTTATTGTCCATTCCAGTGTACAAAAACATTTTATATTCCGGATAATATCCGGAAATCATATTTTCCCTCACCTGAGGGTATGATCAATATTTATTCAATAACGGAAACCGTTATCCTGATGAACCTATCCTGAAACTAAAGTCCAGGCAAGTTGATCATTTTGATGGTTCACCAATTGCAAGCAGCCTTAGATCCCGAACGCTCATGCCTGCAATACCTAAATTCTCCATGGTCCGTCCGCTTGACCAATAATCAGCGTCATTCATTTGGGATCCCATATGAATAACAGCATCTATAGTAGGTGTATCTACATTAAGCATCTTTCCTGTTGAGGCCATCGGTACAAGGCTGCATGGAATATCCTCTTCCATATACCTGACTTTCAGGGACCTGGGTGCAAGTATCCCTCTGTATCCGATATTCTTTTTCATTGCTTCGAAAAGTGTATCGCCTGTGGAACTATATGCCATATAGAGCCATTGCCTGGCAGAAATAGCTCTAATACCCAGGGCTTCAGCCACCTTTACCCGTTCCTCATCTATTTTCTCAAGTACTTTTGTGACAGAAGGAGTTGCACCTTCGTGATAAAACTGGAAGTCAACATCATGCTCGATCCATCCTGAATTGAGAATACATAAAGCAGGATGGAATACACTCCCGATATTTTCAAAGCTTGTTTTAAAGACATTGTCCCCGGGAACAAACTGAGGATAAAACTGGCGCATTTTGCTGATTACATGAGGAATAAGATGTGCTCTTATTGATGCAACGGGTATTGAATGTTTTATTCTGAAGATATGAACCTGCGAGGGTCCGGTGGCACGTGATGCATATATAAAGGTCTGTGCTTCCGAAATAATAACATTGGCACTTACATTCATCCTGTTAAGAACCTGTTTGAATTCAATTGCACCGTATGTTCTGCCCGGATGAAGGATAATTACCTGGTCATCAACCAGATGTGGTGCCATTTGTTCCGCCATCCACCGGTGAGCATTTGCCGGTATCACAACCATTATGAGTTCACAACCGCTTATTGCCTCCTTCATCGAGGTTGTTGCGAGATTAATCTCACCAAACCCTTCCACTTCACCTGTTATCTCGATAGTACCTGACGATTTGACACCCCATAATCTCTCTTCCCCCCTGTTAAACAGGTTCACCTTATGTCCCATAAGTGCCAGATGACCAGCCATAGCCAGCCCGCCATGTCCTGCCCCGAGTACAGCTATCTTCAGCTTGGTTTTAGTACCTGATTGTGGCATTTATCAAATATTTCAAAAAACCCACGAATATACCACTTTTTTAGCAGAAATTTGACTATTTCAGAAGCTTTTTAATATAATAGAGCTTATTCAGAGCCTCAACAGGTGTCAGATTATCAATATCTATCTCGAGCAGTTCATCGCGGATCTGCTTGAGGACTGGGTCATCAAGCTGGAATATACTTAACTGTAATCCTTCCCTGTGTTCTGCCAGGTCAGCAATTGGTTTTGCCAGCTCCTGTTTTGTGTGGCTCTGCTCCAGTTCTTTCAGTATTTTTTCTGCCCTGTTCACAACACTTCTCGGTATACCTGCCATCTTTGCCACATGAATTCCAAAACTATGTTCACTCCCTCCTCTTTTGAGTTTACGTAAAAATATTACTTTGTTATTCATCTCTTTGATGGAAACATTATAATTCTTTACTCGCGAGAATGAATTTTCCATTTCGTTAAGTTCGTGATAATGAGTGGCGAACAGAGTCTTTGCTCTCATCCTGTTTTCGTGCAGATATTCTACCATAGCCCATGCTATTGAAATACCATCATAAGTACTTGTTCCACGGCCTATTTCATCAAGAAGGATGAGACTCCTCTCCGACAGGTTATTCAGGATGCTTGCTGTTTCATTCATCTCCACCATAAAGGTTGACTCTCCGAGACTTATATTATCCGATGCGCCTACCCTTGTAAATATCTTATCCACAACCCCGATCTTTGCC
>CAZKWD010000252.1:0-3974 GCA_964556175.1 uncultured Rikenellaceae bacterium | reverse complement strand
TGATCCGCTCTTTCATGCCGGTTGTTATTATCCGCAGGAAGCGTCAGGCATGTTTCTGGAAGAGGTTTATAAGCAGACTGTCGGAGAAACGAGGAATATAAGAATATTGGACCTCTGCGGAGCACCTGGGGGTAAAAGCACGCATCTATCTTCCCTGACAGGTGAAAACGGGATGCTGCTTGCAAATGAGGTAATAAGAGCCAGGGCGTCGGTTCTGGCGGAAAACATAACAAAATGGGGTTTGTCGAATACGATAGTTACACGCAACGATCCTTCGGCATTTAAGAACCTGCCCGGTTATTTTGACATGATACTTGTTGACGCCCCTTGCTCGGGCGAAGGAATGTTCCGCAACAGGATGGCTGTTGATGAATGGTCCGAAGAAAATACAGCGCTCTGTTCCGTAAGACAAAAAAGGATAATCCTTAATGTATGGCCGGCCCTGAAAGAAGACGGAATACTGATCTACAGTACGTGTACATTCAATCCTGATGAAAATGAAAAAAATATTAAATGGCTGACAGATAACAGGAAAGCTGAATGCATAAGAATAGATATTTCAGATTACCCGGGAATCAGTCAAATTGATTATGAAGGTATTTATGGTTATGGTTTTTACCCGGGAAGGATCAGAGGAGAGGGGCTCTTTATATCAGTCTTGAGAAAAAGGGAGAGTCATGGGAAATCAAAAGCCCGGTATGCATCTTCCCGCTTCATCAAAGTCACAAAAGAGGAGACAGGAATGGCAGAAAAATGGTCCCTGTTCCCAGCCGGGAGTCTTGTAAAATCAGACGGTTCTGTTTTTTCATTACCTGTTCCTCTTGAGGAATATCAACGATTGGCTGAAAACCTGTTAATTGTTAAGCCTGGAACACATATATTCACTGTTAAAAAGAAAAACTTACTTCCTTCCCACGAACTTGCAATGTCGGTATATTTCAGAAATAGTGTATTTCCTACACTTAATCTCACACTGGAGCAGGCTCTGGATTATTTGCGGAGGGAGAGTATTTCTGCACCTAATGCTGCCACAGGCTGGCTGGTGGCCTGCTATAAGGGCATTAAACTGGGGTTTATGAACAATATAGGTAAAAGAATCAATAATTATTACCCTGTGAAATGGCGAATCAGAATGAGAGCACCTGAAAAGGAAAATGAGATTGTGATAAAATGGCATAACGATTAAAAAATGGACCGTGCATTCCAGATATTTGTCAAACCGGTCGGATCGGTATGTAACCTTCGCTGCAGTTATTGTTATTATAACAGCAAAGAAGATCTGTACTCCCCTGGCAGATCCATCATCATGTCTGATGAAATTCTTGAAGAATACATAAAACAACACATCGAGGCATCGACTGACGAGCTGATAATGTTTTCATGGCATGGTGGTGAGCCAACGATGGCAGGGATTGAGTTTTTTAAGAAAGCAATAAATCTTCAGCAGAAATATCTCCCCTCGGGCAAAAAGATAATAAATGGCATTCAGACCAATGGCACACTTCTCGATGATGAATTCTGCAAATTCATGTCCTCTGAGGGTTTTATTGCCGGGATCAGCATCGATGGTCCCTCTGAATTACACAATATACACAGGCTGGATGCCGGGAAGAAAGGTACATTTGAAAGGGTGATGAAAGGGTATGAACATTTAAGAATGCATGGTGTGACAACGGAGATCCTCTGTGTGGTGGGCAGTCATAATGCGGATCATCCTTTGGAGGTATACAACTTTTTTAAATCACTGAGTGCAGAGTACATTACCTTCCTCCCTCTTGTAAACCGGAAGGAGAATTCATTAACCGGCGTAACCCCTGATTCTGTACCTGCCCTTGCTTTCGGTAATTTCATGATATCAATATTTGATGAATGGGTAGAAAAGGATATAGGACAGGTAAAGATCCAGTTATTTGATGAGGTAGCCAGAACGGCATTTAACCAGGAGCATACACTCTGCATTCTTAAAACAACCTGCGGCGGTGTTCCGGTAGTTGAGTATAATGGTGATTTTTATTCATGTGACCATTTCGTAAACAGGGAGCATTTCCTCGGTAATATCCGGGATATTTCGCTTGCAGAACTTCTTGACTCCCCCCGTCAAAAGGCGTTTGGAGAGGCAAAATTATTAAAGCTTCCCCGCTTTTGCAGAGAATGTGAGGTTAAAAATATGTGTAACGGGGAGTGCCCGAAGAACAGGTTCATTCATACTCCCGACGGAGAACCCGGATTAAATTATTTATGTGAGGGATATAAGAAATTCTTCACCCATTGCCGGCCTTTCGTGGAAGCTTTGAGGATAGCTTCACAAGCCCAATAATCATTCCTTTAACCTTTTCCAGTTTGTCGACCTCATCCCTACCGACTTTAAGTTGGGGCAGGCTCTTCTCAGCAGATCAAATGTACCCATCCCCCAACCCCCTTCCCTGCTGACGCAAGGAAGGGGGCTTAAATTTTTTTTTAATATTCAATCTTTTTAACTTTAGATGAATTTCTGGAATATATAAATATGTCTATGTCACAAAAATTTGATTTTAAGAAAATCACGATGCATGCCAGGGAGCTTAGAAACAATATGACTGAATCTGAAAAGCTACTGTGGAAAGAACTGAGAGGAAAGAGAATATCAGGATTAAGGTTCCTAAGACAGCATCCCATCTTATACAAAGGTAATCTGACGAGATATAATTACTTCATTGCTGATTTCTATTGTAACGAAAAGAAAGTAATAATAGAAGTTGATGGTCCGATCCATAATGGATCTGAAGATTATGATGAGTACAGGGATAATGAATTAGAAGAACTGGGTATTAGGGTTCTGAGAATCAAGAACGAAGAACTGAAAAACATGAAAGAAGTACTGGATAGAATTATAGTATTTCTTAATCTAATAGACTAATAATCAACAATATGCATAAGGCAATATCCCCCTCCTTGCGAAGCAGGGAGGGGGATAAAGGGGGTGGGTACATATATCCTACTTTAACTTCTCCTTAAAGAATTCCACTGTACGTTCCCATGCAAGTTTAGCCGCCTCTTCATTATAGCGGTCAGGATTTGTATCGTTATTAAAAGCATGGCCTGCACCGGGATACATGAATATCTGGTATTCTATATTGTTCTTTTTCAGTGCCTCTTCAAAAGCAGGAATACCTGCATTTATCCTTTCATCATTCCCGGCATAGTGAGCCATTATCGGGGCTTTGATTTTTGCTACATCCTCAGCTGATGGCTGTCTGCCATAATATGGTACGGCGGCATCCAGATCGGGTGCATTCACTGCTACCTCGTTTGTTATTCCGCCTCCCCAGCAAAACCCTGTGCAGCCAACCTTCCCGGTCGATTTGGGATGTGTTTTTAGATATTTTACCGCTGCCACGAAATTTTTTGTTGTTTCCTCGCCGTTGAGCTTACCGAACAGCTCACGAACATTGCTGACATCTTCCGGTGTGCCCCCTACAGGTGAAAGTGCATCCGGAGCAAGAGCCAGAAATCCCTCTTTGGCCATTCGTCTTGTAACATCCTGGATATGAGGGACTAATCCTCTGTTTTCATGAATAACAATAACAGCAGGGAATTTACTGCCTTTTTCCGGACTGGCAAGATATCCTATTACATCACCGGTTACACCGGGATAATTGATAAATGCTGCAGCGATAGCTGGTTCCTGAACTGATTTAGCGGCCGCTTTAACATTGTTATCCTCCAGGACCGGCATCAGTGCCACTGCGACAGCTGTGCTTCCGGCTACCAGTGCAAGCTTCTTAAGGAATTGACGGCGGGATGTCCGCCCCTCCCTGTACTCCTCGTATAATTCAGTCACTTTCTTTTCCATATTTTTTATTTTTAAGGTAAAACTTTTCAATGTAGTGTACAAAACACAATTTACAAAAAAAAATATATTGACCATACAGGTAAAATTACCGGACTTTTCTGAATCATACTATTTTCGTAACTTTATGGAGGTTATTAATGTT
>CAZKWD010000251.1:0-3981 GCA_964556175.1 uncultured Rikenellaceae bacterium | reverse complement strand
ATGAAACAGGATCAGATGAAAGAACTGGCCCTGCTCAATAACCTTGAGCTGACAGACCAGGTACAGGCAGGAAAACTGATAAAAATAATCGGCGAATAAGATGGAACACGATAATCATAGCACAACAAAAAAGTCTGAAAGCAGGGCTTTTACTTTGCCGCTTCCACTTGCATGGATTTTTGCAATTCTCGGAGCCATACTTCCTGTCATGATTGTCTTTAATCCGGGAAACAAGTTCGGACTGACAGGTTCTTTTGGCATTTGCAGCCTGGTTATTATGGTATTTATCCTGGGCCTTTTCCTGGCTGATGCTATTGTTTCCAAAATTAAATATAAACCTGTATGGATAGCTGCTATAATACTTGTTCCATCAATTTCCCAGATTGTTTACCTGATCTGCAGGAAAAAAATGATTCAGTAAACAGGCAACCAACCTTCGCCAGCACTTCCAAGGAGGGGAGCTCAATTATAACCAGGACCAAGGACCCAGAACCCAGCACCGAGGACCCAGCAACCAGAATCAATAATTCAAGCCAAAACCAAACGGGAAGAGTGGATTTTCTGAATCATAAGGAAGATCCTCTTTCTGTTTTCTGACTGCATCCATCGATGAAGGAAGCTCAAACGGCAGTTTTCCCGAGGGAGACATCTTCCCGAAAACAATATCCAGCAGTGCTTCATCATTAGCTCCGAAATTAATCAGCAATCCCTTCGATGCAGCTGCTATTTCAGGTATTACGGCAGGTCTGTCGAGATAAATATCCACAATCGATGGAATAACATTTACGGTTTTAAGTATCTCATTCAGTTCTTTTTCCTTAAAATCAAGATCACCGGAAGGAAATAATCTGCCCAAAGGGCCTGCTCCTTTCAGTGGCTGCGATGGAGCTTTAAGTCGTAATATTGCGTAATCAGCATCCCCTGGCTTTTCTACTACAGTCGCATATTTACCTGCTACTTCCGGATCAATATTTTCGACGTAGATCTTAAGTCCTGATTTCAAAGGCAATACGTTGCCTTCTGTTTGGGGATCATTCTTTAGAAGAACAATCGATTTTCTCTGGGCCAGTTCACCTGCAGCTTCAAATTCCGGATTCCCAACAGTTCTTGCTGCATGATCGGGATCAATAAACGGATTGTCAAAAAGACCCAGTGTAAATTTCTGCCTGAGAAGTCTTCTTACGGAAACATCCAGTCTCTCTTCACTTACTTTTCCTTCTTTAACCAGTTTTATAAGCATTTCAGGTAACAATTCCCCTCCGAACTGGTCCACCCCTGCTTTAATTATTTTTAACATCCTTTCTTCTTCAGTGGCATTCTCCATCCCCCTGGCGCGTGCAGGAAGTATCATAATACCCAGGACTTTGTCATCCGTTAACAGACCCCAATCGGTACAGACAACTCCATCAAAATTGTATTTTTCGCGTAACAGACCTGTTATCATATCCTTATTAAAGCTGAAGCCTACATTTTCGCTTGTCTGATCCATCGGTATCCCGTAATAGGGCATTATAGATGCTGTTCCGGCTTCGAAGGCTGCTTCAAAAGGTATCAAATGGTAATCAAAATTATTACCAGGATAAATCTGTCCTTTTGCCACAGGAAAATGAGGATCTATCCCTTCCTTCTGTGGACCTCCCCCTGAGAAATGTTTGGTCATGCAGGCAACACTGTTAGCCCCGAGAGTGTCACCCTGGTATCCTTTTACATAAGCATAGGTGAGTTTTGCTGATAGCCGGGCATCTTCTCCGAATGTTCCGTTTATGCGCCCCCATCTTGGTTCTGTAGACAGATCAGCCATAGGATGCAAGGCAATCCTTATTCCCACAGATGTATATTCCTGCCGGGACATATCAGCAAACTGCCACATAAGAAGGGAATCACCAATTGCTGCAAATCCCAAAGGTTCAGGCCAGAGAGAAAATGTTCCGGCGAAAGCACCTGTCAGTATATTCTCACTGAAGTGGTTACGTGGATCCGAGGCAATTGAAACCGGAATGCCGAGTCTGGTTCTCTCAGCCAGCTTCTGCAGGTTATTGTACCATATTGCCATCTCCCTGGGAGTTGTAGCAAAAAATATGTTATAATGATTGACATTCTTGCCAAATAACATGTAAGAGGTTCCGGGACTCATTAATGAGAAAATATCACTCAGGGAAGGTTTCTCTGAAATTGAACCGTCTTTACCCACACTTATGGGCGGAATAAACATCAGCCCTGCTTTCTCTTCAAGGTTCATTTGTGACAACAGGTCGTTTACCCTGTTCTCCTGAGGCTGTCTTGAATCTTCATAAATATCGAGATGCTCGTTCTTATTCAGATCGCGGAATGTAAATCCATCCATAGTCAGCGTTTGTACTTCAGGTCCGGCCAGAGCCGAGTATTTTTTTGCACTGCTACTGCCTTTAACAGACATCCACAACATTGCAATCAGAAATATTATCACAATTACCCCAATTATAGATCCAAGGGTTATGAGCAGAATTTTAAAAAACCTCTTCATTGTATAGTATGTTCAATGGTTCGAAAATCATAATATATTTATTTGCAGGCCAATATTCCTTTGAAGTAACCTATCGACTCTGCAATTCCGGCAAGGGGATCCTCCATATCTTTCTCAAATTCAAGACTGCATTTCCCGGTGTAATTGATTTTTCTTAGCGATGCAACAACCTCGGGGATATTTATTATTCCTCTACCCAGCTCTATCGTTTTGCCCTCCTTTGAAGCTTTATCAACATCTTTGAGATGAAGGTCAAAGATACGATCCTTATATCTTATTATATCAGCTACAGGATCATGGCCGTCACGTATATCATGCCCTATATCAATACAAATTCCGATCCTGGGATCCATATCCTTGACATGTTCCCAGATATCTGTTGCATTTGGATATAAAGGATTATCCGGTCCGTGATTATGGATTGCCATGCGGAAATCATACTCTATTATCTTCTTCTCAACATGGGGAAGAAGCTCATAATTTGGTGCCCCGACTATCATATTCACGCCGGCCATCTTTGCATATTCAAATGCCTGATCTACTGATTCAGGTGTTTTCATATAGATCACTCCAACAGTGTATACATTTATACCTGCATCATTAAATTTTTCAATTACTCCGGTGATCTGTTCCTGAGTACTGTTCAGCGGCATATGGAAATCCTTGAGGGATATATTTATAACTCCGATCCGCTTCATCATTTTGATTGTATCTTCCACATTGAATCTGACAAATGTATAACCGGCCATTCCCAATAAGAAGCTGTCATCTGCAGTTGCGTTCTTTTCAGCGACCCTGCGAACAGGCGATCCTAAAACCGGAGCAACACCGGCTGCAAGAATACCTGTTCCTGTTAACTTTAGAAACTGACGACGAGTTTTCATATCCATAGAGTTTAATTTATACTTTGTTTCATTCTTTTCTTACAATCATATCATTATCCAGAAGTCGGGTGTTATATGACTGAACAACAGCCCTTAACTTCTCCTGCATTACTTCAACAAGTTGAGGTTTCTCATCAAGCAGGTTTGTTTCAAGCATCCTGTCTTCCTTGTAGTTATATAATCCTACAGGTTTGTTGTCAACCATTTCAAAGATATGATCTTTCATGTAAAACTGATATACACTTCCATTTGTATTATACGCAAATGATTCGCAAGAATCATCAAAAAGATCGTTACCGAAGGCGATATACTCCTCATCATATCCAAGGTAATTAAGGATTGTGGGCATGATATCAATCTGCTGAGCAATCCGGTCCTTCATTCCCTTAAGGTCACTGCCGGGTTTGTAGAAAATAATTGGAACATTGTAAACACCGAAATCATTCTGATATTCTTTATGTAAGGTTTCATTTGTATGGTCTGCTGTAATAACAAATAAAGTGTTACTGAACCATGGCGAATCAGAGATCTTCCTGAAGAATTTCCCGAGGGCATAATCAGAATAACCTATTACTTCTGCTATCGGTGCCGGTC
>CAZKWD010000250.1:0-3988 GCA_964556175.1 uncultured Rikenellaceae bacterium | reverse complement strand
TCAAGTACTTTTGCGATCAAATTCATTATCCGGTGAAGAAACTTGACATATTTGTCCTGAGATCATTTATAGGACCTCTTATACTCACATTCTTCATTGTGCTCATAATCTTATTATTACAGTTTCTCTGGATGTATATAGATGAGCTGGCCGGGAAAGGTCTTGATTTAGAGATAATTGCAGAGCTTCTTTACCAGTTTTCCCTTTCTTTTGTCCCGATGGCGCTTCCACTGGCAATTTTGCTTGCAGCACTGATGACATTCGGGAACATGGGCGAATACAGCGAACTGACAGCGCTTAAATCATCGGGAATATCTCTTCAAAGGATAATGAGACCCCTCATAATATTAATGCTCTTTCTTGTAGGGGTATCATTCCTTTTTTCAAACTATGTTCTCCCCTATTCAAACAGACAGGCGAGAGGACTGTTATATGACATAAGAAAAAAACATCCGGATATAAACCTGCAGGCTGGCTCATTCAATAACGATATAGATGGATTCAGTATTAAAATAACATCTAAAGACCCTTTTACAAACCGTCTCAATAACCTTATTGTATACGATCATCGTGATAAAAAGGGTAATATCTCTGTGATTGTCGCCGATTCGGGTTATATCAGGATTACACCGGACGAGACAGCACTTGTAATGACCCTTTATAATGGTTATTCCTTCTTAGAGATGGAAGAAGAGAATCCGGGTATAGATCAGAAACGACATCCATCCAGGAAAGATGCATTTAAAGAACAGACACTTGTACTTGCACTTTCGGGATTTGAGCTTGAAAGAAGCGGGAATGATCTGTTTACTTCCAACTCATGGAGAATGAATATGTCGCAGCTTGCTCATTATATCGATTCCCTTGGAACACGATATGGTACAAAAAAACTCTCCCAGATAGGTGACTTTGCCAGCAGTAAGATCTTTATTGAAAAGCAGGGATCAAGAAGCGATACACGGGAACTCAGTTTGGGTAACTCCAGAATTTTTGACACACAGGTAATTTTTGATTCACTCCAGATACCCGAAAAATTAACAACACTCACGCGGACCATTGAAATGCTGAAAGAAGCAAACATCTTTCTGACTGATAATGAAGCGTCTTTGAAAATGGATATAAGGCGTATTAAACGATATGAGGTAGACTGGCATAAGAAACTTACACTGCCGGCTGCATGTATTATTTTCTTCTTTATAGGAGCTCCACTGGGCGCAATAATAAGAAAAGGCGGACTGGGTACTCCCGCAGTAATATCGATATTTTTCTTTGTTATCTGGTATGTAATCTCATTGTCGGGAGAGAAGCTCGTGGAGGAAGATCTGATCAGCGGTGTTGCAGGTATGTGGGCGTCATCATATATACTTTTGCCAGTTGGAATATTCCTTACATATAAAGCATCTAACGACTCGGTAATAATGAATATTGACACTTACATTTTATTCTTCCGTAAAATCAAAGATTATATATACAGGGTTACAATTACCGGAAGGATCAAAAATCCTGATAATAAACCAAAACAGTATGAGTAATTACAAACTAAATACAATTGAAGAGGCAATAGAAGACATTAAGAATGGGCACCTCCTGATAGTGGTTGATGATGAAGACCGTGAAAATGAGGGAGATTTTATCTGTGCTGCAGAACTGATTACTCCGGAGACGGTTAACTTCATGGCAAGGCATGGTCGGGGTCTCATCTGTGTTGCATTGCCCGAGGAGAGATGCGAGGAGCTCGACCTTGACCTGATGGTAGGAATAAATACTTCATTACATGAGACACAATTCACTGTATCTGTCGACCTGCTAAGTAAGGAAACAACAACAGGCGTATCTGCAAAAGACAGAGCCCTGACCATAAGAGCACTGGTGGATCATTCAACAAAACCTTCCGACCTTGGTCGTCCCGGCCATATCTTTCCGTTAAAGGCAAGAGCAAAAGGTGTTCTAAGAAGAGCAGGCCATACCGAAGCCGTAGTCGACCTGGCAATATTTGCAGGACTTAGTCCGGGCGGAGCACTTGTCGAGATAATGAATGAAGACGGTACTATGGCCCGCCTTAAAGACCTGGTGAAGCTGCGTAAAAAGTTCGGTACCAAAATAATCACAATACGCGACCTTATTATATACAAACTTGAAAGAGATTCAATAGTAGAAAGAGGCGAGCAGGTAAAACTGCCAACCAGGTATGGTAATTTCGAATTCATTCCATTCCGCCAGTCAAGCAACGGACTGGAACATTGTGCACTGGTAAAGGGCTCCTGGACAAAAGATGAGCCTGTACTGGTCCGTGTTCATTCTTCCTGCTTCACAGGCGATATTTTCGGTTCATTGAGATGCGACTGCGGTCCGCAACTTCATAAGGCCATGGAAATGGTTGAAAAGGAAGGAAAAGGTGTAGTTATCTACCTCAACCAGGAAGGCAGAGGTATTGGACTTCTCAATAAGATAAAGGCCTATCGCCTGCAGGATGAGGGTATGGATACCTTTCAGGCTAACATTAAACTTGGGTTTGCTGAAGATGAAAGAGATTACGGTGTGGGTGCTAACATCATGAGGAAACTAGGACTTGGAAAAATAAAGCTTATTTCCAACAATCCGGTTAAAAGAGCGGGTCTGGAAGGATATGGTATACAAATCGTTGAAAGTATACCCCTGATAATTGAGCCCAACCCCCATAATAAGTTCTACCTGGAGACAAAAGCCAATAAAATGGGTCATGACCTGACATGCTCCAAGCATATTGTCAAGGATTGATTTTTTTTCATAGATTTGTTATCTTTTTTAATTTGCCAATATGAAAAGCCTCAGGATAGTATTCATGGGGACACCTGAATTTGCAGTTGCGACATTAGGTTCGTTGCTAATGAATGGCTTTAGTGTAGTAGGTGTTGTCACTGCTCCTGACAGACCTGCCGGACGAGGGAGAAAGATGATGAGATCGGCTGTAAAGGAATTTGCTGAATTCAGCTACCTCCCTATCATTCAGCCTGATAACCTGAAAGATCCGGCATTCATCAATACACTTAAGAAATTTAAGGCTGATATTTTTATTGTTGTAGCCTTCCGTATGCTTCCGGAAGCTGTCTGGAGACTGCCATCTATCGGTACTGTCAACCTTCATGCATCACTGCTGCCTCAGTACAGGGGTGCAGCTCCGATCAACCATGTAATAATGAACGGGGAAACAGAAACCGGCATTACCACATTTTTAATAGATGAGAAGATTGATACTGGCAGTATACTGCTAAGAGAAAAGGTCCAGATATTCCCGTTCGAAAATGCAGGAGATCTTCACGACAGGCTGATGAGACAAGGAGCGAGGCTGGTGATCAGAACATTGGCGGGTCTCGCAGATAATAACCTTAAACCTCAACCCCAGTCAAAGTATACCATACCGGGAGAAGTTCTTAAAACAGCACCGAAGATAATGCCTGATAATTGCATCATCGACTGGACAAAAGAAGCCATACAGATCCATAATTTCATTCGCGGCCTGGCCCCTTACCCGTGTGCAAGATCATTCCTTAAAGAAGGCTCCGAAACCCTTTTATTCAAAATCTATGAGAGTGAACCGGAAACAGAGAAACACAGGTATAATCCGGGACATTTGATTTCCGATGGTAAGTATTTACTGAAAATTGCCTGTAAGGATGGATTTGTGAATATTCTTAATCTTCAGCTTGAAGGTAAAAACAGGATGAATACAGTTGAATTTCTAAGAGGTTTCAGGATAGCAAGACACTCTATATCTGTTAGTTAACCGGTTTTATATTTCTCAGCCATATCTTAACACCCGCAACAGGCTCCTCTCCTTCCATCATACGGTTCAATTCGTAAAGCATATTGAGCTTTATACCATATTGCTGTGATATAGAATACATTGTGTCTCCTTCACTAACAGTGTGCATCTCTTTTCCCGGTTCTGCCCTGTCTCTTTTCGGCTGGAGATACAATATCTGGCCGGCAGCAGGTGTAAAATCGCTGC
>CAZKWD010000249.1:0-3998 GCA_964556175.1 uncultured Rikenellaceae bacterium | reverse complement strand
ATCCTAAATATGATATCAGCGACCAGGTCCTCGAAAGATTAGGTTATAATAATTAAATAACTACTTTTGTAAATTAATAAATTAATAAATTTTAGTAATGAAAAGAATCATTGGAATTGCAGCTCTTATTATTTTTGTTGCAACTGCCGCCCAGTCCCAGAACTTGAAATTCGGTCATGTTAACAGTGACGAACTTATCCAGGCATTGCCTGAATTTGATACAGCAAGTGTTCAACTTGAAAATTTTCGTCAGGAACTTATAAATGCTCTGGAACTGATGCAAGTCGAGCTCAATAATAAAAGTGATGCATATAATAAAGAGAGTAAAAACCTTACTGAGGTTGTAAGGCAAACCAAAGAGCAGGAACTTATTGACCTGAACAGGAGAATTCAGGATTTCCAGTCCAATGCACAGGAACAGCTTCAAAACAAGCAGATTGAACTCTTTCAGCCTATATACAATAAAGTCGATAAAGCTATTAAGGATATTGGCAAAGAGAATGGATTCATTTATATCTTTAACGTAGGATCAACTCTCTATGTTGATGAAACAAAAAGTGTTAATGTCCTGCCGCTGGCCAAAGCAAAACTTGGACTGAAATAGAACAGAAATACTACTTAAATGACCATCCTTTATCGGGATGGTTATTTTTTTATAACCCTTAAAGTGAAAGAACAACCAATAGGTATTTTTGATTCCGGAGTAGGCGGTCTTACTGTTGCTCATGCTATAAAACAGATTTTACCGGGAGAGAACCTTGTTTATTTTGGCGATACAGCCCATCTTCCCTACGGAGATAAATCGGCTGAAGCAATACAATACTATTCAGGCAGAATAACGGAATTTCTTCTCAGTCACAATTCAAAAGCGGTGCTTGTAGCATGTAACTCAGCATCTGCATCAGCATTTGATACTCTGAAGAAAGAATTTGAAAACAGAACACTGCTTGTTGATGTTATTGATCCGGTAGTCAATTACCTCGGTACGCGGAATTTCAAAAAAATTGGTGTCATAGGGACCAAAAGGACAATAAGCTCAGGAACCTATGAATCAAAGATAAGGGAGAGATTGCCGGAAACTACAGTGGTTTCCCTGGCAACACCGCTGTTTGTGCCTATGATTGAGGAGGGATTCATCTTCGATGACATCAGCAATGCTATTATTCGTACTTACCTGTCTGATAAATCGTTAACCGGGATAGAAGCTTTAATACTTGGCTGCACACATTATCCCATAATTAAAAATCAGATAAACAAGTTCTTTAATTTCAATGTAGAGGTTATTGATTCTGCAAAAATTGTGGCGGGCATGCTCAGGGATATCCTCGAGAAGAACAATCTTCTCAATACAAAAGGAAATGTAAAAGATCTTTTCTTTGTCTCAGATTATACTACTTATTTTGAGAAGATTGCAAGGATGTTTTTCGAGAAGGCTATAAACCTGGAGAAAGCAGATATCTGGAACTGAAGAGCTTCTTCATGAACTCATCCCCCTGCCCCCTTCTCTCCGCCAACTGGCGGAAAGAAGGGGGTGAGTACATGACTAAGGAGAGAAAAAAATTCTGAGCGTAGTGAAGTAAAGCTTGCACTTAGCAAAGCGAAACAGGGGTAAGTACATGAGGATCATTTCAGAGAGTAAAACATGATCAAAATCATACTTGAATAATCAATTTTTGTATGATTTTGCCGTTCAATTAAACTATTTTTGTATTTCCCAAGAAGCTGATTAAGTGTAATCAGGCCTCATAATTAATACTATAGATCTGTTATGGCCAAGAATTCAGATGCTATTAAAAGAGAAGAGGTTGTTATTCGCTTTTCTGGTGATTCAGGCGATGGAATGCAGTTGACGGGTACACTGTTTTCTGATACTGCTGCCCTCTATGGTAATGACCTTTCAACATTTCCTGATTACCCGGCAGAGATCCGCGCTCCCCAGGGAACAGTTGGCGGAGTGTCAGGTTTCCAGGTTCATCTGGGCCATTCAGAGATAGAGACACCTGGTGATAATGCAGATGTTCTTGTTGCAATGAACCCGGCTGCTGTTAAAGCAAATGCAATGTGGCTCAGACCGGGTGGTACAATAATTTTTGATAAGGATAATTTCACAGAAAAAAATATAGAAAAGGCAGGTTATATAAAAGATCCTGTTACTGAAGAGAATCTTGAAAGCTATAATGTCATTGCCACACCTATTTCATCCCTGGTAAAGGAGGCCCTGAAAGATTTCGGTCTTGATGCCAAATCGGTTCTGAGAACAAAGAACATGTTTGCCCTGGGTATGGTTTACTGGCTTTTTGACAGGAAACTTAAATATACCGAGCAATTCTTTGAAAAGAAATTTCATAAAAGGCCTGAAATAGCTGAAGCCAACAAGGTGGCCCTTAGGGCAGGCTATTATTATGCCGAAACAATTGAGGCACTAAATCCGGTTATAAAAATAGAACCTGCACAGATTGCAAAGGGTACCTACAGGAATATATGTGGGAATACAGCAACTGCATGGGGATTTATTGCTGCTGCAGAGAAAGCGGGAGTGAAGCTCTTCATAGGTTCTTATCCCATTACTCCTGCTACAGGCATACTGGAGGAGCTGGCATCACGTAAGGATTTGGGTATTAAGACATTCCAGGCCGAAGACGAAATTGCCGGTATCTGTTCCGCACTGGGAGCCAGCTTCGCAGGCAACCTGGCAATAACATCCACATCAGGACCCGGTCTGGCACTTAAATCTGAAGCTATAGGTCTGGCTGTTATGGCTGAATTGCCTATTGTTGTAATAAACGTACAAAGAGGAGGTCCCTCCACAGGTCTTCCAACAAAAACCGAACAGGCCGACCTTATGCAGGCAATTTATGGCAGAAACGGAGAATGCCCCGTAGTGGTAATTGCAGCCAGTACATCTGCCAACTGTTTTCACTTTGCATATGAAGCAGCAAAAATTGCCCTTGAACACATGACCCCTGTTCTGCTCCTGAGTGACGGCTTCCTGGCTAATGGAACAGAACCGTGGAGAATACCTCAAATGAAAGATCTTCAGGAAATAAAACCTCCTTTTGCTGATAAATCGGAGACTCCATTCATCCCCTATAAACGTAATGGTGAGACCCTGGTTAGATCATGGGCAATACCCGGAACCCCGGGACTTGAACACAGGATCGGCGGACTTGAGAAGACAATTAAAGGAACAGTATCCTATATCCCTGAAAACCACGAGATGATGGTGAAGCTAAGGGCCGGGAAAGTGGCAAAAGTAGCTGATAATATCCCGGAACTTAAAGTGTTTGGCGAAGAATCGGGCGATCTCCTGGTTGTAGGCTGGGGAGGCTCTCGCGGATACCTGATGACAGCTGTACGTGAATTGCAGGCTGAAGGCAAAAAGGCAAGTCTGGCAAATTTCAACTATATAAATCCTTTGCCAAAAAATGTCAGGAATGTCTTCAGAAAGTTCAGGAAAATAGTTGTGGCAGAGCTCAATATGGGTCAGTTTGCTGATTACCTCAGGATAAAATGCCAGGAATTTAACTATGAACAGATTAATAAGATACAGGGACTTCCATTTACCGTTAAAGAGGTAAAAGAGAAATGTCTTAAACTGCTGGAGGACATATAAAATGGCAGAAATGCAAACTTTTAAGTACACTCCGAAAGATTTCAAATCAGACCAGGAAGTAAAATGGTGTCCCGGTTGCGGTAATCATGCTGTATTAAATGCTGTTCAGAAAGCACTTGCCGAGCTTGAAATCCCGAAAGAAAAATTTGTCTTTGTTTCAGGTATAGGATGCTCTTCCAGGTTTCCATACTATATGAATACCTATGGATTTCATGGGATACATGGCCGTGCGGCGGCTATCGCCACCGGGGTAAAGACAGCTAACCCGGAGTTATCGGTATGGGAAATAACAGGCGACGGCGATGCACTTGCGATAGGAGGTAATCATTTCATTCATGCAATCCGGCGTAATATAGATATCAATATTATCCTGTTTAACAATGAG
>CAZKWD010000248.1:0-4007 GCA_964556175.1 uncultured Rikenellaceae bacterium | reverse complement strand
TTCCCGGGGTGCCTGAATTCGCCGGGAAAAAACTCACCTCTTCTGAATTATCGGCCTCGGCAAGAGATACGGAAAACATGCTGAGAAAAATGGGTGCCGCAGGTATCCTTGAATTCAATCCAGCATCAACAACTGTTGGATATTCACCTGTGGCGGATTTTTTAAATATGTCACCCTCTGAGGCAACTCCTCGGTCCAGGCAGCCATATGAAAGATATTCATTGCCGGGCAGAGCCGGTTCCGGAAATTTTGTAAGAATATCAGTATCATCAAAGGCAGCCGGTGAGATCCTTGACGGAAGCGACATTATGATAGATGATTATATCAAAGCCGCTGATTCAGGCAAACAATCAAAACTTCCATCGGCAACTTCAAAAACAATATATCTTAAAACAGATGTAAAAAGCACTCCGATAGTCGTAAGAAATGTTATAGGCATTATTGAAGGCAATGATCCCGAACAAATTGTAATCCTGGGAGCTCACTATGACCATGAAGGAATGAACAATGGTTATATATGGAACGGTGCTGATGATAATGCATCAGGTACAGTTGGTATCCTTACCCTGGCAAAAGCCATTATGGAAACAGGTAAAAAACCCGAAAAAACAATAATAATTGCATTGTGGACGGCTGAAGAGAAGGGATTGCTGGGCTCACGCTATTATGTTAATAACCTGTCATACCCAAAAGAAAATCTGCGCCTGAATCTGAATTTCGACATGATCTCAAGATATGTGTCAGATGACGAACCGAACAGGGTAACTATGACATATACAAGCTCCTGCCCTGAATTTAAAGATATTACTGTTAAAAACCTCAAGGAATATGGCATAGACCTTGATGTGATTTATGAACCTTCCGATGATCCTCCGGGAGGAACCGACCACAGATCATTCGTGGAGGCAGGGATACAGGTAATGAGGTTCAAACCCGGACACCGGGAGGAATACCATACTCCTGCCGATGAGGTTGATACTGTTGACTGGGATATTATGGAAAAAATAGTAAGGATAAGCTTTACGAATATATGGGAGCTTGTAAATAGCTCCTGGTAATCTTTATAATTCCATCATAATTATAAACATTCTGTTAGCTTTCCGGTTTTTTTAATATATTGTGACACTTAAATCAGGAATATCATGAAATTATTTATTACTCTTTTACAGGTATTTATTCTAACAGGTCTCTTCCAGATAATCCAGGCACAGGAGAATGTTCAGAATGACAAACTTCATATAATAATTATAGGCGCCCACCCTGATGACCCCGATAAAGTAGGAGGAACAGCATATAAATGGGCGCAGCTTGGTTATGATGTACTCATGGTATCACTTACCAATGGTGATGCAGGACATCAGTCGCTGCCGTCCGATGAACTTGCCAGGGTAAGGCGTGAAGAAGCACGAAGAGCCGGAGAAGTAATCGGAGTACGTTATATTACTCTTGACAATCACGACGGGCAGCTGATGCCAACCTATGAAAACAGGCTGGAAGTCATAAAGCTGATCAGGGAACAAAAGGCTGACCTTGTTATTTTTCCGAGGCCTTATGATTATCACCCTGATCACAGGTACACAGGCACCCTGGTACTCGATGCAGCTTATATGGTCACTGTACCAAAGATACTTCCGGAAGTTCGACATCTCGACAGAAATCCTGTCTTCCTTTACATGAGTGACGGGTTTATTCACCCCGAACCATTTGTCCCGGATGTAGTTGTGGCAGTTGACGATGTTATTGAAAAGAAGATAGATATGTACCATCAGCATACATCTCAGATGTATGAATGGTTGCCTTTCAACCGGGGAAATCTTGATGAGGTTCCGGCCACCGATAAAGAAAGAAGGGAATGGCTGGCAAAATCAAGGATGGGAAGATCAGATGCTGACCCATACAGGAATAAACTGATCGAAATCTATGGAGAAGAAAAGGGAAAAGCAGTCAAGTACTGTGAAGCTTTCCAGGATTCAGGCTATGGAACACGGCTTACAAAACAGAATATGTATTATTATTTCCCTTTCCTGAAAGAAGAATAGTAAATCATTTTATATTACTGATATTCAAGGTATTGACTATTATGTCGTAATTCGATAAAGTCATTACCTGTTTCCATGTAACCATACTCAAAACAGTACTGGTATTTTTCGCCCTTTGATGTTTCTATGAAATGGGTAAAGAAGTTGAAATTATATCCAAGGGCAAAGAGAGCATCTTTATGGACCCTTGTCTTCCCCTCAGTATAAAGGTCGGCAAGTATCCTTCTGTTCTTACGCAGCAAGCCATGAACATTTCTGACAAAATTGTTTGAGTCACGGTTCAGACGATTATTGTAATTATTTCTGCACTGGTCAGAACAGAACTTCTTATCGGTACGGCCACGAATCGTGTCGCCGCAATCGAGACATTTTCTTTCCACAGCACTAAAGTTTTGATAAAGATACAAAAAAACGTTTTCAAACGACTACAAACGACTATAAAAGATTATGAACCGGATGTAAATGTTTATCAACCGATATCTTTTTACAGGAGGGTTTAAGTTTGACATGATATTAGAAATTTGTTTAATTAAAACTATCAGTCATGAATGCATTAAGAAACAGAGTACAGCTCATCGGGAATCTAGGTCAGGATCCGGAAATCAAGACGCTTGACAGCGGAAAGAAGGTTGCAAAATTCACTCTTGCAACAAATGATGCTTATAAAAATAGTGACGGGCAGAAAATTGAAGAGACGATGTGGCATAACATTGTAGCATGGAATGGTCTTGCAGACAGAGCATCTAATTATCTTAAAAAAGGAAATGAGGTTGTTGTAAATGGCAGGCTTGTTTACAGGACTTATGACGACAAGAATGGTGTTACAAAATACATCACCGAGATTGTCCTGAATGAAATCCTTTTACTGAGGTCGGCGAAGAAAGATGATCCGAAGGAGGAATAACCTGTATACAATCGCTGCATTTTGTCGTGGAGAGGCTGTCAGAGATGTCAGCCTCTTTTTACTGCCTCAGTGTAATCCCGTCCTGCTTTAAGCGCCTTCAGGTTAATATCCACTACCCTATCTCCTTTTCGCCGGAACAATTTCCTGACGGCATTTTCAAGACTCTCAAATGACATACTTATAAAAGGTGATGCTGCCCCCAGAACCACAATATTACCCGATCTTGCTGAGCCAACTTCCTTTGCTATTTTATCAGCATCAATAATAATATTGTTTTTTATCTTGTTTATCTCGTCAAGGACCATTTCAATCCGGGGATATTCAGGAATATTGATATATGGGTTTGAATTGGTAACCAGCCATCCTGTTTTTGAAAGCCAGGGAAGATAGCGGAGTGACTCCATCGGTTCAACTGAGATTATCAGGTCAGCCTTACCGTATGGGATAAGGTCGGACCATACAGGCTGGTCAGAAAGTCTGAAATGTGACTGCACATCACCGCCCCTCTGGCTCATGCCGTGTACCTCAGATTGTTTCAGGAACAGGTTGTTATCAACGGCTGCTAGTCCGATAACCGCTGCAATTGAAAGGATCCCCTGCCCTCCTACTCCTGACAATATAATATCATTTTTCATAATTTCGGATTGGCTTCGCCGAGCTCGCCTTCGGCTCGGTTGCGGATTTCGGATTTTGCCTTCTTCTTTCTTGCGGCAGTCTGGATGCATTCCCTGGATGCAATTATTACCGAAACTCCCCTGAATGCCAGTTCCTCTTTAATTATACGTATATTTTCCGTGTGATTTTTACGTAAAGGAATAATTACCCTGAGATGTTCAGGATCAACACCAATACCCAGGCATATCTGTTCAAGTCTGCCAGTAGCCTGTGATTTCTGGCCGCCTGTCATTCCTGTTGTTGAGTTATCAGATATTATTATTGTAACAGGCGAATTTTTTACTACAGCATCAAGTAATCCTGTCATACCTGAATGTGTGAAGGTTGAATCACCTATGACAGCTACTGACGGAAATAAGCCGGCGTCTGCTGCACCGACAGCCATAGTT
>CAZKWD010000247.1:1738-4030 GCA_964556175.1 uncultured Rikenellaceae bacterium | reverse complement strand
CTCGACGAGTCTTGAAGAATCAGGAACAAAGCTGCAATCAGGTACCGGCGACGGGGAATTTTATGAAACACTCTCTGACCTTTCGTCGGGCGTTAAATATTATGTAACAGCCTACGCTGTTAACTCCGCCGGAAAAACATATGGCAATGAAACATTTTTCACCACCCAGATCAGCCTGCCGACAGTTATAACATCGCCTGTAACCGAATATACATCAACATCAGCCACAGTGGGAGGCAGTGTGACTGATAACGGAGGTTTTGAGATTACAGTGAGAGGTATATACTGGGGTACCGAACCCAATCCCCGGCTCACCGGAACCAGGGTAGAAATGGGCAGCGGTGATGGTGATTTTTCACAGACGTTTACAGAACTCAACCGTTCCATTACCTATTATGTAATTGCTTTCGCAACTAACATAAAAGGTACATCTTATGGCAGTGAAATAAGCTTTTCAACAGAACCTGAACTGCCGATAGTTATTACAGCAACCATCCTCGATATTACGCCCTACTCGGCAACAGCAGGAGGTGTTGTAAGTTCGAGCGGCGGCACTGATGTTACTGAAAGAGGTATCTACTGGGGAATAACCGCTGATCCTTTGAACACAGGAACGAGGGTGGCAATGGACAGCGGTACCGGCAGTTTTGCTGATACTCTGGATAATCTTACTCCCGGGACAACCTATTATGTAACCGCCTATGCCATCAACTCGATTGGTACTGCTTACGGTGAAGAGAAGAGCTTTCTTACCATTGGAGAAGAACCGATAATAGACGAAATTCTTGACTATCAGGACCTTAAAACAAACAGCGTTGTGTTAAGCGGAGTTATCGCACCCGGCGAATTAAGCACAACGGTGACTTTTGAGATGGGGTTGACCACTTCTTATGGCACTTCTGTTGAAGCTGATGAAAGCCCGCTGACAGAAAAAGATACGGTAAGCGTAACTATCACCGGACTGACGTCAAATACTCTTTACCATTACAGGATAGTAGCAGTAAATGACCTCGGGACTGTTTACAGTGCGGATTCGACTTTCACGACTGTGATCACGGGTATGCAAAGTACGGTAACGGATTCGGAAGGAAACATCTATAATACAATAGGTATCGGGTACCAGGAGTGGATGACCGGGAACCTGAAATCGGTAGTTTACCGGAATGGGACCGATTCCATACCACTTGCTGAAAGTGATTCTCTGTGGGGGACCATGACCACGCCTGCCTATTGCTGGTATGCCGGCGACAGCGCCGCTAATTATGATCCCTATGGTGCCCTTTACAACTGGTATGCAGTAAATACGGGCAATCTTTGCCCGTCAGGCTGGCATGTACCGACAAATGACGATATAACTGAACTGGTAAATTATGTAGGAGGCTCGGGTGCTGCAGGAGGACTGCTTAAGGAAACAGGAACTGTTCACTGGAACAGTCCGAATACAGGTGCAACAGATAAATACGGTTTTACAGCACGTGGCGGAGGAAAAAGGTCTGATGAAGGAGTATTTGATTTTGTGAAGGTTGAAGCCAACTGGTGGACATCTACAGAATACAGTACACTCAATGCCTCATACTTTAATATCCGGTTTAATTACGGTAATTCGTTCCAGGCATATTTGAGCAAGAAAACCGGCATGTCGGTTCGTTGCGTAAAGAATTGATATCCGGCCAGCGGCAAGCCCGTGATATGCCATATAACATAAATGATCACTTATCTTTAATACAACGTACTGAATGAGCTTCATAGAGCCCTTTGG
This sequence comes from uncultured Rikenellaceae bacterium, assembly GCA_964556175.1. Classification (GTDB taxonomy): domain Bacteria; phylum Bacteroidota; class Bacteroidia; order Bacteroidales; family VadinHA17; genus LD21. The sequence continues at coordinate 2,271 of CAZKWD010000247.1, read as the reverse complement.
TGTCACGATATATCTTTGAAGAGTTGTAATCCAACTGACGTATCCAGGCGTAATCACCTCGCTTCGAAGAAGACCAGAATCTGGTTGCTGTTCCAAGATTTTTGAAATAACCGGCACCGTCACGCCATCCTCCGGGTATTGCACTGAAACCACTTTCATTGCTTGCACCGGTATTCGGACTTTCCCAATAAAGGGTCCCTTTATGTTTCATCTTGCCGCCTTCATCTGTTCCGCGCCAATCATCTCTATTGGCTTCGACACTACTCATACCAAGAAACATCTCAAGTTGTTTCCATTCACTGTCGCTCGGTAAATGCCAGCCGGTAGGACAAACACCCTGTATCTTACCTGGTTTGATATCGTCTTCAGTAATAATATGCATAGCTGCCGGCCATGTGTAAAGAGCACCATAATAAGTTCCAATGGCAGGATAGTTGTCCCCAGGAGAACATAAATTCCTTCTGAAAATACTGCTATTTCATCGGTTGTAATTACCAGGTTATTCTCAGGTTCAGTGCGTTCGCACGCAATCA
>CAZKWD010000247.1:0-1638 GCA_964556175.1 uncultured Rikenellaceae bacterium | reverse complement strand
TCATCGGTTGTAATTACCAGGTTATTCTCAGGTTCAGTGCGTTCGCACGCAATCACTGAAAACAGGATGAAAACTAATCCAATCTGTATTTTAACTTTATAAGAGTTCATCGTTTCTCCAGTCTCTCATTCATGTCATATGACCTTTATGGCGCCGTCCAACCCTATCGCAATACCGTTCAGCGTTCCGGACGTTGCTGGTTGCCCGACTCCCATCAATGCTATAAAATTCGAATAATATATTTAATTACTCTCATACACTAACATATCTTATTTGTTAATTACCTATATTGCAATTATATACAGCATTGTTATTTTTTTTTAATTTTTCGAACAAAAATTATTTACATGGTCGATTATTTCAAATTAATAATTATATTGGCCTCTTGAATAATCAGAATTTAAACTAATACTTATCTCAATGTTACTTCATCAGCAATTTGTACTGATGGCAAAGAAGTATGCCAAAAAAAATGCGATTATTGACAAGACCACCGGAAAATCGATTAATTATTCAACAGCTCTTATCGGCGCTCTGATCCTGTGTTCAAAATTCAAAAAGTATGATAAGGGATTCATTGGCATTATGATCCCTACCTCTGCAGGATGTGCACTGGCTACAGCGGCGGCACTGATGAGCGGGAGAATACCTGTAATGATAAACTACTCAACAGGTGCCGAAGCCAATGCGAAATACGCACAGAAAAAATGCAAATTTAAAACCATCATTGCCTCAAAGGCTCTGCTTGAAAAAGTAGAATGTCCCGTTATTGAAGGTATGGTCCTGATTGAGGACATCATGGAAAGTGTGACTACAGGCGAAAAGCTAAAAGCAGCTTTAAAATCAAAGCTGCCGGTAAGCATGCTTCTTAATTCCATTCATCACGGGGATGAAAATGATACAATTGTGATCCTGTTTACCAGTGGAAGCGAAAAAGATCCGAAAGCCGTTCAGCTGACTCACAGGAATATTGTAGCAAATATTGAGGGTTTCGGAGACTATATCGGGATCACCTCAGATGATATTCTGCTGGCTAACCTTGTTTTCTTCCATGTATTCGGATTAACAATAGATCTCTGGGTCCCATTATATTATGGTATGACAATGGTGACATACGCCAATCCGCTTGATTTTCAGACAATCAGCAAAATAGCCCATGAGGAGAAACCAACAATAATGGTCGGTACTCCAAGCTTCTTCTGGGGATATCTTCAAAAATCCGAGCCCGGTGATTTCAAAACCCTGAGGTTAATGGTGGCAGGAGCCGATAAGTGTCCCGATGCCCTCAGGGAAGGGTATATGAAGAAGCATGGGGTCACACTGCTTGAGGGCTACGGAGCTACCGAGACATCTCCGGTTATATCTGTCAACTCACATGAATTCAACAGGCCGGGAAGCACAGGAAGAGTCATACCGGGCGTTCAGGTGAGGATTGAGAATTTTGAAACCGGTGAGGAGTGTGCAACCAGGGAAGTTGGAAAGATAATGGTAAAAGGAGATTCTGTGATGAAGGGGTATTATGATGATCCGGAACTTACTGCCAATGCCCTTAAGGACGGCTGGTATGATACCGGCGACATGGGATTTTTTGATGAAGAAAATTATCTCTGGCATGCCGGGCGGTTCAAGAGGTTCGCA
>CAZKWD010000246.1:0-4039 GCA_964556175.1 uncultured Rikenellaceae bacterium | reverse complement strand
ATATTTACCTCATCATCAGACATAGCAATCACATGACGAATAATATCTTTACTTCTTTCATCGGAAGTATAAAGAAAACGGGCGATTACCCTGCTGGGATCAGGGAGAAACTTGCTATCCTTTCTGGTTACGGTTACTTGCATACTCCAAAATTTATCATTAAGCTACAAATATAATTATATAGACCAAGAATAAATCAAAATATTTATACACTAAACGATTTTATTACTAACTGAATAATCAATAAGTTGCATTTATGGCTTGAATTCATCATTTTATTTTATCGGTCAGTCTGTCCACTTCCCGGGATTTGACATCGCCGGGCTCGTCTTCGGCTCGGTTCTGCCCTGAGCCCTCCGCCTGACGCCTTACGGACTTTCGTTCTTCAGGCTTCCGGCCCTGCAAAACACGTCGGCTTTTTATTTTTTTGATTCTAAAATAATAGGTGTAATTTTGATAACGACTCGGAATTCAATAAACAAGGGGAGAATTCTCTTTTATCGAGTTTACTTATTTCCCGAAAAGACAGGATTCAATATCTCATTAGTTATACAATATTATTTCAAAGTAAGTGATTAACCTGAAAATGCTTCTTAAGCTGTTTTTTATAATTTTACCTGTGTTTATTTCCCTGAATATAAATGCACAGGTGCCGGTAAAACTGCGATCTGCTCTTAGCGCCGGGGGATCTTCAAAAATTGTAATGTCAGATGGTCATCAATACTACCTGCAGCAAAGTATAGGTCAACCGGGTATAACAGGCTTGTCGCAGAACAATAATTATCAGCTCCGGCAGGGATTCATTCAGCCTCTTGCCGGTTCAGTAAATAACATCACGGCAGGGACTTTGCAAGCGACAATTTTTCCTAATCCTTTCTCTGAGAATATTATTATCTCTTTTTATGAAAAGATGCCCGATTTCCTGTATGTCGCCGTTTATGACCTGAATGGGAAAATAGTTTATTTTAAAAAACATGGAGCTTCCCCTGAGCTGATTCTGAATGCAGGTCATTTGCCACCTGGCGCTTATTTTGTAAGAATAAGTACAACCACAAAATACTATTACTCAAAAATAATCAAACTCTGAATAGCATGATATCAATTGATATCATGGTCAATACTGGCATAAATTACAGAATGAAGGAACAAGATCATATAATTTTATAACTCATGCTTATGAGAAAGCTTTTTAGCTGTCTGATATTTGCCTGTTTTGTGCTGACCGTCAGCAGTCAGCAGATATACCTTAAAACAGGCAAGGTATTTGCATCTTTTGATTATCAGAATTCAGAAGGGAATTCACTAAGTGATCTCGAAGGAGCCTTCCTGAACAACCTGGGCATCGGAGCCCGTACGCCCGTCTTTAAGTCGCCATGTAATATATCATTTGAAATATCAAACGATAGATTTGCCGCCTCAAGCAGCGACACATTGCTGGGTAACTATTCCGAATGGGATGTATCATTCCTTGATCTGAACCTGGGAGTTGATTATGAATTCTTAAGACCCCTGTATAACAGGAACGACCCTGAAGGATTTTCATTCTGCTTAAAGGCAATCTTCGCCACTGATTTCCTGATAAAAGGCAAACAAAGACTGAACAACCAGGTTTTTGATCTTACCGGGGTGGAAGAATTTGATAAGCCGGTCTTCCTGGTGAAAGGAGGTGCCTGTATAAATTATTATATAACAAGAAGTTACGTGGCATTTGCACAATACCTTTATGGCAGAAGCTTCCTGATTGGCAATTACAGCGGGCAGGAACAACTGCGTTACACTACACATAGTATCAGCATAGGCTTTGCAATCAATTTGCTGATTAATGATTGATATTGAATTTTAAATCTGTTAATATAAATGTCCAGCCATATGAAGAAATTGATAGTAATAGGATTATCGTTTTTATTGATGGTTAAACTGTCTGGTCAGACACAGGGGATAAACTACCAGGCAGTGATCATTGATAATACACCACAGGAGGTTCCCGGAAGGGACATTACCGGAAATATCATTCCAAACCAGCCGGTAATGATGCGATTCTCAATTCTGGATGCTGCCGGCACCATAGAGTACCAGGAGGAACATTCAGTCACCACCGATATGTATGGAATGATCAACCTGGTAATCGGGAAGGGCGTACAGACAGCAATCAGTCCAAATGTTTTTTCCGATATCGACTGGAACGGAACAACGAAATCGCTTAAGGTAGATCTAAGTCTCAGCGACACAGATGTTTTTTATACCGACTTCAGCTTTGATGACCTGACATTCGTCCCCTACGCCTATCACAGGAATATTACTGCAACAGGTTCTTTAATAGTTGACGGTATGACCGCCCTGAAAAGCCGTGTTGATGTCACTGACGGCAGCCCGACATTTCTCTCAGGCAACCTGACTGTTGATGAGCTGACAACACTGAATAATGACCTGACGGTTAACGCACTAAGCAGCTTAAAGGGACAGGTCACAATTAATCCTGATTTCAGTTCTCCGGGAGATAAATCAAGCTATGAAACCTATCCGCTGCGTGTTGAAGGAGGAAACCAGGGTATAGCAGTCAAGGTAGAAGGGACAAGAAGCAGCGACAATTATTTTGTCACATTCTGGGATGAAGAGAGGATACAGGGACGTATTGAGGGTCAGACAACTACAGAACTGCTTACCGATCCTGAATATATTTTTGATAATATTCTGTTTGCCAACGAATTGATCCGTTCAACCGTCGATGTGGCAAAAGCTGTGGCAGGCGTCGTATCAGCTTCATCGTCATCTACTGTATGTGCAGGTCTGGGCGCCTGTGTAACAGCCCCTGTCCCATCTCTTATTGCAGGCGCAATAGCAGAAGTGGTTATGGAATCTGCCAACCTGGCACTGGTGATTGCTGAACCTATTTTGTATAATGTATTCAAACATACCAATATAGGAGTGACATACCAGTCGGGAGCCGGAGATTATGCAGAATGGCTTCCCAAATCAGACCCGGCCGGGAAATTCTTACCCGGGGATATCGTTGGCGTTAAAGGAGGATACATCTCCAAAAATACCGGTGATGCCGATCACCTTATGGTCATCTCGCGCAACCCTATCGTTCTGGGAAATATGCCGGAAGAGGGCAAAGAAACTGAATATGAGAAGGTTGCCTTTATGGGCCAGGTTCCGGTACTTGTATATGGGAAAGTACAGCCAGGCGATTTTATATTACCCGGAGGCAATAATAACGGAACGGGCATAGCAGTTTCTCCTGATGATATTCAGCCCGGTCAGTACAGTAAAATTGTGGGAGTTGCCTGGTCAGGATCAGAATCTTCACTGTACGGGTATGTAAATGTCGTTGTCGGCATGAATGCCGGTTATATGGCACAGCTGAATGAAAAGCAGGAGAAAAAAATAAAAGAGCAGGAGGCCGAAATCAATATCCTGAAAGAACAGCTTAACATGATGAATAATGCTCTGGCACAGCTGGTCCCAAATTATTCGGCATTGATGGAGTCTGGTAAGGGTGAATCGACAACTGTTTTAACTCAAGCTTCACCTCCCCTGGAGGAAAGAACAGTTGTCTATTATGAAATTACCAGAGAACAGATACTGGAGGGTATAAGCTTAGCAGAAAAAACATTAAAGGAAAAAGGTGTGGACCTGGATACCCATCCTTTCTTTAAGAAAATGTCAGAAAACCCTGAATACAAGGAATGTTTTATCAGCGATGCACTGGCTTCTGTTAAAAATGAACTGGATAAATACTACCAGGATGATATGAAAAGCGGGGCTAAAGTGATAAAGTTAACCCGGGATTTCGAATAAAAGCCAAATCTCTGTAAGATCATGAAAACGAAATATATTAATACAGCCATATTAATTCTGATGTTCATCCCATTTCTTTCCTGTGAAAAGGAAGAAAAGATAGATCCTCCGCATGTCGAAACAGCATCGGTCGATGAGATCTATAATACTTCAGCAAGGATCGGAGGAAGAGTAACCGATAACGGAGGCGCGGAAATCACTGACCGTGGTGTATACTGGGGCACCTCGACGAGTCTTG
>CAZKWD010000245.1:0-4040 GCA_964556175.1 uncultured Rikenellaceae bacterium | reverse complement strand
GTCACGCCGGAGGTCGCGGGTTCGAGTCCCGTCCGCACCGCCAAGAAAAACAAAAACCGTCCGCCAATCGGCGGGCGGTTTAGTATTTTAATAAGGCAGCGTTGACAGCTTGTTGTCATAAGCTGACTGATTAAAATACGTTAAATGATGCGGAAGCATCATTTTTGTTTTTCTTGCCCTGTAACCTCAGGATGAAAGGGACCGACCGATGCGCCAACTGGCGCAAGGTCAATCCCGTCTGGTAATTATTCACTGACAATATCCCTTAATAGCTTCATAGGCTTTATACTAATCAGTCGATTTTGGCTGGATATAAAGCACATCCTCCTTCATCTTGACAGCTTTGTCCTTACGGTTGGCCAATACCACACCGATAATAATAAGCAGTGCCAGTATGATGAACATCAAAAATGGCGGACTTTTTATCAACTCAATTATAAAAGAATTCCTTTTCACAAGAACCGGATTTACTAAATTGAGCTATCAGACTATAAAATTATTAAAGAACAATATACAAAACAAATTTTTATAATAGTATTAATTCCAATTACTAACAGAGGCTGATAAATATATTTAGTTACTATCTTTGGAAATACTATTTTAAACATGCTCGATGAAACCCTACATTCTAGCCGAAACAAACTGGAAAACCATAAATAATACTCCTGTTGAGCTTGCAGTCCTTCCATGGGGGGCACTTGAAGCTCATAACTTGCATCTTCCCTTCAGTACCGATAACATTGAAACTGAAAGAATTGCCGCTGAGGCTGCCGGCAAAGCATGGGAGAGGGGAGCAAAACTTATCGTACTACCGGTAATACCGTTCGGAGTAAATACCGGTCAACTTGACATAAAGGTCAATATTAATATGAATCCGACAACTCAGTTTGCAATTCTCAAGGACATTGTTGATGTATTGAGCAGACATGAGATTTATAAATTCCTTATCCTTAACGGTCATGGAGGCAACGATTTCAAACAGATGATAAGGGAAATGGGAGTCCTTTACCCCAAAATGATGATCTGTACCTGTAACTGGTACCAGTCGGTTGAGAATTCCGATTTCTTCGAAAAGGGAGGCGGCCACGCCGACGAGATGGAGACAAGCCTTATGCTTTATCTTGCCCCGGAACTTGTGCTGCCGATAAAAGAAGCAGGCATAGGAGCCGCGAAAAAATTCAAAATAAAAGCACTGAACGAGAAATGGGCATGGGCGGAACGGAAATGGTCAAAAGTGACTGCCGATACCGGCATCGGAGACCCCTCATTGGCAACTCCCGAAAAGGGGGAAAAATATTTCAATGCGGTAGTTGAAAAGATAAGCGACCTGATGCTTGGATTATCAAAGGCAGATATCGATGATATGTATGAATGAGATCATGACGCCCTGAAGAAGCTGAAATTAACTCCCCCGTAACTGCGATGTTCAAAGAATATCCTGTGATCATTGAAGCTCATATTCCTCGGATGCTCAAGTATTAAAAATCCATCTTCTGCGATGATGCCTGCCCCTGTTACCAGATCAGGGATGTCCTTCAACCACTTCAGATCATAGGGAGGATCGGCAAACACGATATCATATTTAGTCTGACAAATCTTAAGATAAGCCTTAACATCGATATGAACGGGTTTGATGTTTGTGAAGCCTATATCTTTAATTATGCGTTTTATACCGGCAATATGTTTCTTGTCCTGCTCAACAAGATGAACCTCACGGGCTCCCCGGGAAGCAAACTCATAGCTTATGCTCCCGGTCCCGGCAAATAGATCCAGCACACTTATTGCTTCGAAATCAATACGGTTGTTCAGGATGTTAAAAAGACTCTCCCTGGCAAAGTCGGTCGTGGGCCTGGCTCTGAAACCGGGAGGCGGAACGAGCCTCCTGCCCCTGTATTTGCCGCCGATTATCCGCAACTGGTTATAGTAAAAAGATTAATGAACCTGTGAAGCTCAATATCATTAAAGACATAGCTGAAGGTGAAATTACCGGAGGGACCTGAAAACTTCATGTTCCTGATATACAATACAAAATTTGAATAAAGGTCATCATACTTCTCCGTGAGTCCGCTGAAATGTATTGTTTCATCATTTCCGATTCCGAGACTCTTAAATACATTAAGAACAAAATAAAGAATGTCGGATATGTTTCTGAAATTGAATGCATTACTGAATTTCAGAGTATTATGTTCAAAAACAAAGATGTTGAAAAATTCTCTTTCAACATGCAGATGAACATACCGTCCGTCAATACTCCGGCTGTTATGGAACATCTGACTCATCAATGGCCTTGTATGGTGACTCGGATGTACTCCGGGGTAAAAGCCGGCAGATACATCAATGTATGATTTCGGCGCTGAGAAAACAATATACGTATCAGGATCCGGGATCTTGTTGACAATAATCAGGTCGTTCTCTTCCTTGATATGATTCAGGGTATAATACTCTTCCTTCTTACCGGGATCATAGAGCGGGGAAGGAATAAGGGTGGATTTGAATGACGGAATGATTAAGTTAATGCTCTTATATTTCTTTGTCAGAAAATCATCCCTGGTGATGATCTCGCTTATCCTGTCAGATGAGAGGTACTTGTCATCATCAGGATCATGTGATCGAAGAAGAATATATTTATTCCTTAAAGTATCCAGGATGGTAAAGGCAAAACCGTCACGGCTCATCTGCACCGACAATTCATAGTTCTCAGTCGAGTTTATGTCAAGTGTCTCATCAAAAAGCTCCAGGAACGGCATTGCAGAAATATTGGTTTTTTCTCTGTGTAACTCTGTGTCTCCTCTGTGTAAGTTCTTAAAAAAATATTGCACGGAGTTCCACAGAGGTTTATTTTAATTGTTGTTCAGATTAATTAAGTTTACAAACAAAATTAGAAAAAATATCCATGCTGCTATTCTTTCCCTGTAATTTGTGATGAGAGATACGATAATATATAACAACCTTTGCAAGAACCTGGTTAATACCCCGACAGATGATCAGTCGGAGGCCATGAAAAAGATCGCATTATATATTGCAGAAAACAGCAATGATGTAATTTTTCTTTTAACAGGCTATGCCGGCACAGGAAAGACAAGCGTTATCAGCTCAATAGTGCACACCCTTGATCTGCTCAGGATGAGATCGGTACTGCTGGCTCCCACAGGCAGAGCTGCTAAGGTGCTGGGATCTTACTCCGGAAGACAGGCGCTGACAATCCATAAGAAGATATATCGTCAGAAATCCTCAAAGGACGGGATGGGCAGCTTTGTACTCGACAGGAACCTGCACAGGGATACCTATTTTATTGTTGATGAGGCTTCCATGATCTCAAATATATCCTCGGATATCTCTCTCTTCGGGAGCGGCAAGCTGCTCGACGACCTGATTGAATATGTGTATTCAGGAACAGATTGTAAACTTATCCTTGTAGGTGATACTGCCCAGCTGCCACCGGTTGGATCAACACTCAGCCCGGCACTCGACCTGCAGGCACTTGAAGGGTATGGTTTTGCACTCAGAAGTGCCGAACTGAAGCAGGTGCTTCGCCAGAGTGAATCTTCAGGCGTGCTGATGAATGCAACAAGTATCAGGTTGCAGATATCGGAAAATAACCTTGCATACCCCTCGATGGATAGCACCAATTTCAATGATGTAATAAGACTGAGCGGAGAGGACCTGATTGAGGAGCTGTCAACATCATACGGTACCTGCGGACTGGAGGGGACAATCATAGTTGTCAATTCAAACAAACAGGCTAACCGCTATAACCAGGGAATACGCAACAGGATATTCTTCAGGGAAGAGGAGATAAACACCGGCGATATGGTAATGGTGGTCAAAAACAATTATTTCCTTGTTGAGGATGATAACGAAGGCCCGGGATTCATAGCAAACGGAGATATCGCTGAAATAAAGAAGATAAGGAAATATGAGGAGCGTTATGGATTCAGGTTTGCAGATATGACATTATATTTTCCCGACTATGACTTCGAGGTGGAATCAAAAGTGATGATGGATGTCCTTAATCTTGATACTCCTGCATTGCCTAAAGA
>CAZKWD010000244.1:2127-4057 GCA_964556175.1 uncultured Rikenellaceae bacterium | reverse complement strand
ATAATGTCGGCCGATCATATAGTCGATATGGGGCCCGGTGCCGGACTTCACGGAGGCCTGGTAGTTGCGCAGGGGCGACCTGATGAAATAATGAGTTGCGGGACGCTTACCTCGGGGTTCCTGAATAACGAAAAGAGATTTATTATTCCGCAGGACCGCAGGATCGGCAACGGTAAATCGCTGGTGATGACAGGTGCTACAGGCCATAACCTGAATAATGTGGACCTCATTCTGCCCCTGGGTACATTTATCTGTGTTACAGGTGTTTCGGGCAGCGGTAAGTCTTCACTGATAAACCAGACACTTCATCCGGCACTTGCCAGACGCTTTCATAACTCAGGTAAAACACCTTTGCCATATAAAGATATCTCAGGACTGGAACACCTTGATAAAGTCATAGAGGTGAGCCAGGCACCCATTGGAAAAACACCCCGATCCAATCCTGCCACATATACAGGTGTTTTTACCGATATAAGAAAGCTTTTTGAACAGACCGCTGAAGCAAAGATCCGTGGATTCAATGCCGGGAGATTTTCGTTTAATGTCAGGGGTGGAAGATGTGAGGGCTGTCAGGGAGCTGGTGTAAAAACAATCGAAATGAATTTCCTTCCAGATGTTTATGTCAATTGCACCGAATGCAATGGTAAACGGTATAACCGGGAAACCCTTGAAGTAAAGTATAAAGGACAGACTATCAGTGATGTTCTGGAAATGACGGTAAATATAGCTGTTGAATTCTTTGCAAATATCCCCTCTGTATATCATAAACTGAAAACATTGAAGGATGTCGGCCTCGGATATATCAGGCTTGGACAGCAGTCAACAACACTTTCAGGCGGAGAGGCTCAGCGTGTCAAACTTGCAACAGAGCTTGCCCGTCGTGATACAGGAAAAACACTTTATATACTTGATGAGCCTACGACAGGACTGCATTTTGAAGATGTAAGGGTCCTTCTTGATGTCCTGAACCGTCTTGTCGACAGAGGTAATACGGTCATTGTAATTGAGCATAATATGGATGTTATTAAAATGGCCGACCATATCATCGACCTTGGGAAAGAGGGTGGAAAAGAGGGAGGTAATATTGTTTTCTCCGGGTCTCCCGAAGAACTGGCTGAGCATGCTGAAAGTTATACAGGATTATTCCTTAAACCAGAGTTGAAGGCATAAGAAATTAATTATATTTGACCTACTAAAAACTATCGATAATGGGCAAAAAGGACAAACCTTCCGATCTTATAAAAGATGCTTTCGAAGAGAAAACCTGGCATGAGATACATACAACAGATTCATGGAGAGTATTTAAGATAATATCTGAACTGGTTGAGGGTTTTGAAAAGCTTGCCCGTATCGGGCCATGCGTTTCAATATTTGGATCGGCCAGGACACATCATAACGATAAGTATTATCGTCTTGCTGAGGATATTGCTTACCGGCTGGTTCAGAAAGGATACGGAGTTATTACAGGAGGCGGACCGGGGATCATGGAGGCAGCAAACAGGGGAGCAAAACGTGGCAACGGTAAATCGGTAGGTATCAATATCGACCTTCCTTTTGAACAACGGCCCAATTCATTTATTGATTCTGATAAACTTATCACCTTCGACCATTTCTTTGTGAGGAAAGTGATGTTCATGAAATATGCCCAGGGATTCATTGTATTGCCTGGAGGATTCGGGACTTTTGATGAGCTGTTTGAGGCTATCACCCTGATCCAGACAAGGAAAATAGGAAAGTTCCCGATAATTCTTATAGGAAAGAAATACTGGAAGGGGCTTATGGAATGGATCAAGGAAGAAATGATGGCTGAGGAGCATAATATCTATCCCGAGGACCTTGATCTTTTTACTATCGTGGACACCTCCAAAGAGGCTGTCGCCTGTATCGTGAAGTTCTATTCAAGATATCTGCTCAGCCCCAATTTCTGATA
>CAZKWD010000244.1:0-2027 GCA_964556175.1 uncultured Rikenellaceae bacterium | reverse complement strand
TCGCCTGTATCGTGAAGTTCTATTCAAGATATCTGCTCAGCCCCAATTTCTGATAAAGTTTGTGGATTATTATCTTTTTCTGATGCGATCCAGTTCCCGTTCTGTGTCCTTACGTTTTATTGACTGACGCTTATCATATTCCCTCTTACCTTTTGATATTGCAATTTCAGCTTTTGCGAGTCCCCTGTCATTTATAAACACTTTGATGACGATAATAGTCAACCCGGTCTCTTTTACTTTCCTTTCGATCCTTTTCAGTTCACGTTTTGTCAGAAGCAGTTTCCTTTCACGCAAAGGATCATGATTATTCAGGTTACCCCACCAGTATTCCGCAATATGCATACCCCTTAAAAATAGTTCACCATCACTGAAAAAGCAATAGGAATCGGCAAGTGCAGCTTTTCCCATCCTTATAGATTTAATTTCTGTCCCGGTAAGCTTTATCCCTGCAACAAATTTCTCAAGAAACTCATAATCATGAGAAGCCTTTTTGTTCTTAATTACAATATCACTGGAACCTCTTTTCATCAATCCTTGCTATAAAACAGCTCAGCAAGGGGCAAAATTACGTAATTTTATGGTAACTTGCTTTTCATGTCAAACAGGTCACGGTAATGTCACAAAAACCGAAACAGGTATATGACCTTCTTGTTATTACAGGACCAACCGCATCAGGCAAAACCACTTTAGCAGTTAATCTGGCAGCCCGTATGGGAGGAGAGGTAATAAGTGCTGATTCACGCCAGGTTTACAGTGGTATGAACCTTGGTACAGGAAAGGATTATTCAGACTATTATATTGATGGCACGGTTGTCCCATGCCATCTTATCGATATTGTTGACCCCGGATATAAATATAATGTCTTTGAGTATCAGCGCGAATTTAAAATAGTATATGAAGATATGATCAGGCGTAATGTTTTCCCTGTTATGTGCGGTGGGTCAGGTATGTATGTCGACAGCATTATAACCGGGTACAAAATGAAGGAAGTACCTCCTGACAGCGGATTGAGGGCAAGACTTGAGAAGAAAACCATAGAGGAGCTGATAGGGATTCTTTCTACTTTTAAAAAAATGCACAACATTACAGATATCGATACAAAGAAAAGGATTATAAGAGCTATAGAAATTGAACAATATAACAGGGGTGGGGGTGAAAAACAAAGTCAGTTTCCCCGTCTGAAGGCTTTAATTGCCGGGATCATGTTCGACAGGGAAGAAAGACGCAAAAGAATCACAGAGCGTTTGAAAAAACGCTTTGATGAAGGGATGGTGGATGAGGTGAAGAACTTGCTGTCAAACGGGATCAGGAAAGAGACACTTATTTATTATGGTCTTGAATATAAGTATGTTACATTATTTCTGGCCGGCAAATACGGGTATGATGAAATGGTAAGTAATCTTGAGATAGCGATACACCAGTATGCAAAGAGACAGATGACCTGGTTCAGGGGAATGGAGAAAAAAGGTGTAAAAATACACTGGCTTGACGGGGCGCTACCACTGGAGGAGAAAGTAACAAAAGTACTTGAGCTGATGAACCATTGACCTCATCCCCCTCTTTCCGCCAGTCGGCGGAGAGTGGGGGTAGGTTTTATTTCAAATATATCTCCAGCCACTCAAAGAACTCCCTTTGCCATATCACAGCATTCTGGGGTTTGAGTACAAAATGCGTTTCGTCCTCAAAGAATAACAATTTACTGGGAATGTTATTTAACTGTGCTGCCTGGAATGCCTCAAGGCTCTGTGTATAGGGTATCCTGAAATCGTTGGCCCCGGTGATGATAAGTATTGGAGTATCCCAGTTGTTTGCCATCAGGTGGGGTGAGAACTGGTAGCTTTTTCCCATATTCCAGTAGGGGCCCTCAATATCTTTATCCGGGAACCATAATTCCTCTGTTGATCCGTACCAGCTTGTAAAGTCGAACATTCCGCAGTGTGAAATGAAAGCTTTGAATCTTCCCCCGTGAACACCGGCAAGATAAAATACCGAAAATCCCCCGTAGCTGGCACCTACGGCTGCAAGAC
>CAZKWD010000243.1:0-4062 GCA_964556175.1 uncultured Rikenellaceae bacterium | reverse complement strand
GTTTCAAGTTCATCATCCCTGACAGGTTTCGCTGATCTTGCAATTTCAATCCTGAATGTAAGTGTTGGAGGAACTGTATCTGCAGGAACCTGCTCCTCAGCGCTTACTCCTGAAAGCGGGATTTTCCCCCATTTATTTTCGAGAGCGGCAGCTCTTTCCGAAGAGACAGCCTTGCCGTCAAAAAATGCTGAAACAAAAGCATCCCTGAAACCCTTCTGCCTAACCGTCCCCAAAGCTTTATTTGCATCTGTCAATCTCCTGAACATGCCTGCATAATAAATTGTCAGATCTCTGCCCGTCATTTTAAAACCATAAACCGGTGCAATACTCTTGAAATATGAAGGAGCTACAGGGTTCCGGAAGACTGCTACCTGAATACGATACAGAAGCCCCTCAGGAACCTCGGGATCAATAGGAATTTTTTCATCTTCAGTCTTTTGCTTAACTTCAAAAACAGAATAAACTTCACTCTTTTTTACCGGTTCCGGGAGTGTGTCTTTTTTAACATCATTAAGGGTAACTGTGTCGGCAACAGGTTTTATATCAGCGATTTTTTTGATTGGCTCTGCTCTGACACTATCTTTGGCTGTAGTAATGCTGTCTTTTGTTTCACCATTGTAAAAATTGATGATAAGGGAATCGCTGATCGTCTCTTTTTGAAGGGAAGAATCTGCTGCAGGCGGAATGATCTGTTTGGCAATCAATCCCTCGGTAAATGGTTTACTATTCATTACAGCCTGAGCCTCACTATATTTTTTATCGGCAAGATCCTGGAATGAGGCTGCAAGCTTTTCAGTTTCAGTAATCTCAGCTTTCAACTTTGTCCTTTCTGCATAGCTTCCCTTTTCAAGTTCTTTTTTCTGTTCTTCAGCGACTCTATATACAGAATCAGCTTTATACTGATATTCAAGGGCTTCAGACAACATCTCATCATAATCACCGGAGAGAGTATCTTCCGGTTCAGAAATCATCACAACCTTTTCCTCTTCCTCAATACCGGGGTCATCCTCTTCCACGGCAATAACTGCATCATCTTCCGTTAAAAAACCTTCTCTTCTCTCACATTGCTCAATAAAATCAGGTATTCCGAGTTCTCTGGATGTTTTCTTCCCGTTAAGATCAATGAAATAGTTATAGGAAGCTATTGCATCCTCAAATTTCCCTGACATTTGCTGTGCCCGGCCAAGCCAGAACAATGCATCTGACGGTATAGTCCTGACAATAGCTGAGCCCTGCTGAGCCTGCCTGAGAAGTGTCACAGCTTTTTCCGGTTCCCTCTTCAATTTAACCAGACACACCCCGGAGTAATACTTGTACATTGGATCTTTCGGATATGTGTCAAGAAGCTCGCTGAATTCCCTGTAAGCCCGTTCATAATTACCCTTTGAAAACGCTTCGAGAGAAGATTGCCGTGTAGGTTTGGATGGCAGATCCTGTGCGGTGAGATCAGTAACCTGTAAAAGTAAAGCCGATATCAACAATAAACATGCCTGATATCGTCCTAACGCGAACACGATGTTATTTTCTGGCCTCACAAGTAATTAATTTCCAGTCTGTTATAAAGCTCTTTTATAATGGTTATAAAAGCTTATTGTTAATAACTAAAAATCTGTTTCCCTTCTGAAAACAATTCAAACTTCGTAAATTTACCCATAATAACAAAATTAATAAACGAATGGCACAATTAAAAGAAGGTATGCCGGCACCTCCGTTTGAAGGAAGTGATCAGGATGGGAAAATTATAAAGATGAGTGATTATAAAGGGAAGAAGGTAGTACTTTATTTTTATCCTAAAGACAATACTTCCGGTTGTACTGCAGAGGCCTGTAACCTGCGTGATAATTATGATGCTTTTCTTAAAAAGGGATTTACGGTTATCGGCATAAGTGCAGACAGTGAAAAGTCACATAAGAATTTTGCCGGGAAATATTCACTGCCCTTCCCACTCATAGCAGATACCTCAAAAAAGATACTGACTGACTATGGTGTATGGGAAGAAAAGAAGATGTACGGGAGAAGTTATTTTGGCACAGTCAGAACAACTTTTATAATTGATGAAAAGGGGATCATCGAGAAGATAATCTCAAAAGTTGATACAGGAATACATTCAGAACAGATATTCGCACTATATAAATAAAAACCAATAAATATGAGCAAAGAAGAAAGAAAAGAGATCAACAAGGAGAAACTAAAGGCTCTTGAGGTCACCCTTGGAAAGATTGAAAAAGATTTCGGGAAGGGTACAATAATGAAACTGGGCGACCATGCCATTGAGAATATTCAGACTATTTCCACCGGTTCCATAGGACTCGACGCAGCTCTCGGTATCGGAGGGTTCCCCCGCGGACGAGTAATAGAGATTTACGGACCTGAAGCCTCAGGAAAAACAACACTGGCTATCCATGCAATAGCAGAAGCACAGAAGAACGGGGGTATTGCAGCAATAATAGATGCCGAACATACATTTGACCGCAATTATGCAGAGAAACTTGGCGTCGATGTCGAAAACCTGCTTATTTCACAGCCCGATAACGGGGAACAGGCACTCGAGATCACAGATAATCTCATCCGTTCAGGAGCTCTCGATATAATAGTCATTGATTCAGTTGCAGCCCTGACACCCAAAGCTGAAATAGAAGGTGAAATGGGTGATTCAAGGATGGGACTACAGGCAAGACTGATGTCACAGGCACTGAGAAAGCTGACTGCAAACATAAACAAGACAAATACATCCTGCGTTTTCATCAATCAGCTCCGGGAAAAGATCGGAGTGATGTTTGGCAATCCCGAAACAACAACCGGGGGAAATGCCCTTAAATTCTATGCCTCCGTGAGAGTAGACATCCGCAGGATAAGCCAGATTAAAGAGGGAGATGAAGTCACAGGCAACAGGACAAGAGTGAAAATAGTAAAAAACAAGCTTGCCCCCCCATTCAGAAAGGCCGATTTTGATATCCTCTATGGAGAGGGAATCTCGCAGCTCGGCGAGGTAATTGATCTTGGAACTGATTTCAATATTATCAAAAAAAGCGGTTCATGGTTTAGTTACGGAGAGACCCGTATAGGACAGGGACGCGATGCAGTCAAGCAGATACTCAGGGATAATCCCGAATTGTATGATGAACTTAAAGCTAAAGTTTCTGAAGCCCTTAAGAAATAATAATCATTAAAATACAGTTACCGATGAAAAGATATCATGTTTCGATAATTCTTTTGCTATTTTTATTCTCGCTGTCATGCCGGCAGGAGAAATCAGATACCAGAGAAGCTGTACCACAGTTCAATAATGAACTCACTGCCGAAGAGAAAGCGGGAGGTGTGATGACTCCCGAAATAATGTGGAAATTCGGAAAACTGGGTTCATTTGCGCTTTCTCCCGACGGATCAACCGTACTCTATACGGTTACCGATATTGACCTTGAAACAGAAGCAAGAAGAACAAACATTTTCAAGGTTCCTGCCGGTGGCGGCGATCCCGTCCAACTCACAACCGATGGAGGCAGCTCACCCCAGTGGTTCAACAAAGGCAAATCTGTCGCTTATATCAATAACGACGGCGAACTGATGACTATAAATGCAGATGGATCTGATAAACAAACTGTTGAAGACTTTAAGGAATTTGAGATCTTCAGTATTGCGCCTGATGGAAACAAGATCTATTTCACAAGAAGAGTAAAACTTGATCAGACTGCAAACGAAAAACATAATCTTCCCAAAGCAAATGTCAGGATAATTGATGACCTTATGTACAGGCACTGGAATTACTGGAGCGATTATTCATACAGTCACATTTTCGTTGCATCATTTAACGGAACCAGCATCTCTGGTGAAAAAGACATAATGGAGGGACAGAAGTTTGAATCACCACTCGCCCCCTATTTTGATGAGGGTGAAATATCGTGGAGCCCTGACAGTAAACAAATTGCATATACAACAAAGAGACTCAAAGGAAAAGAGGATGCAAGAAGCACAAACTCTGATTTAATACTATATAATATCGCTTCGGACGAGGAGGTGAATATTTCCGAAGGAAACCGGGGGTATGACCGCTATCCTGTATTC
>CAZKWD010000242.1:0-4071 GCA_964556175.1 uncultured Rikenellaceae bacterium | reverse complement strand
GTGTCGCGAAGCGACGGGGGTATTTACCTTTTTGACGAACTATCGAATAAGTTTGACAAACAGACGAATTTTTATGTGGTTCTACGCAACGAATGGCCCTGTTTTTGCGTCTTTTCTATAGACGTTAACAATTATTAATTAACATAATAGCCTCAAGGTAGCGTACAATAAAAAAGAATAGTTTTAAAAAATATTCCAATTGTTTGATAATTTACATAAAAAAGCCTTATTTTTGCGTTCCAAAATTGGAGACTCAATTTATATTTGGATTAACAACATTTTAGTTAGAGACATGTATTTGACCACTGAGAAAAAGCAGGAGTTTTTCAAGAGCTTTGGAACGTCAGAGATTGATACAGGAACGGCAGAAGGGCAGATAGCCTTATTCTCGTACAGGATCAATCATCTTACTGAACATCTTAAAAAAAACAAAAAAGATTTCAGTACACAGCAGGCACTTATCAAACTTGTAGGTAAGAGGAGAAGGCTTCTGGACTACCTGAGAGTTAAAGATATCGAACGGTATCGTGAAATCATAAAAGCATTGAAATTACGTAAATAGAGAAAGGCAATTCAAAATTGCCTTTTTTCGTACTATTTTCCATTCTGTAATTTCAACAATCAAAAATAAAATATATAATGTTTAAAGTAAAAGAGAAAACTATTGATCTCGGCGACGGGAGACAAATAGTATTAGAAACGGGAAGGCTCGCCAGACAGGCTGACGGGGCCGTCCTGTTAAAAATGGGTAAAACTATGTTGCTGGCAACAGTTGTCGCGGCAAAAGAGGCTAAGGAAGATACAGACTTCATGCCTCTATCTGTAGATTACAAGGAAAAATATGCCTCATCAGGGCGTATCCCGGGAGGATTTTTTAAAAGAGAAGCCAGACCTTCAGATTATGAAGTTCTTATATCAAGACTGGTTGACAGGGCGTTACGTCCTCTTTTCCCTGAAGATTTTCATGCAGAGACATTTGTTACTATCAATCTTATTTCAGCCGATATGGATATTATCCCCGATGCACTTGCAGGACTTGCAGCATCAGCGGCATTGACCATATCGGATATACCCTTCGCCGGACCAATTTCGGAAGTGAGGGTAGCTAGAATAAAAAATCAATTTGTTATCAATCCCACAGCAAAACAGATTAAAGAAGCTGATATAGATCTGATGGTAGGAGCAACATATGATAATATCCTTATGGTAGAGGGAGAATTGAAAGAAGTCTCGGAAGCTGAAATGCTCGAAGCTCTCAAAATTGCCCACGAAACCATAAAGATACACTGCAAGGCACAGATGGAGTTTGCAGAAGAAATTGGAGCTACAGCAAAACGTGAATATTACCATGAGGTAAATGATGAGGAACTGAAGAAAAAAGTTTGGGATGAAACTTATGAGAAATGCTATAAAGTTGCAAAATCATCGACTTTAGACAAACATAAAAGGCTCGACGACTTTGAAGCTGTTATAACAGAGTTTCTTGAACAATATACTGAAGAGGATGAAATTGATGAGAATCTTATCAGAAGATATTATCAGGATGTTATTAAAGAGGCTTCCAGAAGGCTTGTTCTTGATGAAGGAATACGTCTGGACGGGCGGAAACCAGATGAAATACGGCAGATTGTATGTGAGATAGAACCTCTTCCTGCTACTCACGGTTCGGCACTGTTTACAAGAGGTGAAACACAGTCTCTTACAACAGTAACGCTGGGAACAAAACTGGACGAGAAAATCATTGACGATGTTCTGACCCAGGGTACTGAAAAATTTACTCTTCACTATAATTTCCCGCCCTTTTCAACGGGTGATGCAAGGCCGGCTCGCGGAGTCAGCAGAAGAGAAATAGGGCACGGAAACCTGGCGCACAGGGCATTAAAGAATATGATGCCCCCGGATGAGGAGAATCCATATGCTATCAGGGTTGTATCAGATATCCTGGAGTCGAACGGCTCTTCATCAATGGCCACAGTATGTGCAGGAACACTGGCTCTTATGGACGCCGGTATACAAATACGCAAACCGGTCTCGGGAATTGCTATGGGTTTAATAACCGATAAAGATTCCGGGAAATATGCAATTCTTTCAGATATACTGGGTGATGAAGATCATTTGGGCGATATGGATTTCAAGGTAACGGGTACCCGCGACGGTATAACTGCAACACAGATGGATATCAAGGTAGAAGGTTTATCTTTCGAAATTCTTGCTCAGGCACTGGAACAGGCAAAAGCAGGAAGGATGTACATTCTTGATAAAATGAATGAGATCATTTCTGAACCCCGCCCGGAACTCAAACCTCATGCTCCGAGAATAGAAATGCTGTCAATACCAAAAGATATGATAGGCGCTCTTATCGGTCCGGGAGGAAAAGTGATCCAGGAGATACAGCGTGTTACAGGGGCAACTATTATTGTTGAAGAAGTTAATGGTTACGGAGAGGTTAATGTCTTCGGCGAGAACAAAGAGGTCATTACAGATGCGGTCGAATGGATAAAAAAAATTGTCACAGTACCTGAAGTGGGACAGGTATATAAAGGCAAAGTAAAAACCATTGTCCAGTTTGGTGCATTCGTTGAAATTTTACCAAACAAAGACGGTCTGCTTCATATCTCGGAGATCGACTGGAAAAAAATAAGATCAGTTGATGAGGTACTTAAAGAAGGCGATGAAATTGAAGTGAAGCTGATTGATATTGATTCCAGGACAGGAAAGCTTAAACTTTCGAGGAAAGCCCTGCTCCCCCGTCCGCCAAGACAGGAACAAGAGCCTAAGAATCCGGAAGGACAGAATAATTAATAAATAAATTTTAAATATTTCATTATAGGGACATTGCACGCAACGTCCCTATTTGTTTTTGTTATTTTGTATTTCAATTCCTACATTTGATTTATTGATTCAGCAATTCATCAGGGAATGAAGATCAGGTACAATTATGTAGTGATCGAAGGCAATATTGGTGCAGGAAAAACCACCCTGGCAACAAGGATTTCAGAGGAATTCAATGCCCGGCTTATTCTTGAGCATTTTGCCGACAATCCTTTTCTTCCAAAGTTCTATAATAATCCTGATAAATATTCTTTCCAGCTTGAACTTTCATTCCTGGCCAGCCGTTATAAACAGTTAAAAGAGGAACTTGCACCTCAAAACCTGTTCAATGATTTTACTGTTGCAGATTATTATTTCATGAAGTCTCTTGTTTTTGCTGCGGCAACACTCAAAGGCGATGAATACAACCTCTACAGAACCATTTTCTATATAATATATGGTTCACTACCAAAGCCCGATATATTTGTTTACCTGCATCTCAGTCCCGAAAAACTGCTTTCAAATATTAAAAAACGCGGCAGAGATTATGAAAAATCAATAACCAGCGATTATCTCAGGAAGATACAGGACAGCTATTTCAAATTTTTCAGGCAGAATCCTGAAAACAAATACCTTATTATCGACATTAATGAAATCGATTTTGTAACAAATGAAGATCATTATAGAAACCTGGTAGATACTATATTCGTCAGGGATTATTCTCCGGGCCTCAACTCGGTCATTTTATAATTATTTTGCATATTTTCGCTGATTCTATAAGTATTTTTTTTAGATTTGCATTTAAGTTTGTATATTGTTGAATTAAAGTGCAGTTAAACCGATCATTAAACAAATAACTCTTTTACTATGAAAAAAATCAGAAGCTATTCTATCCTTATCCTGGCCGCAATTATAATGACCAGTTGCAGCGGACTGAATAAAATGAAAAAAAACGCAGGGTTAGTAAAGTATCAGGTTAATCCCGAGGTACTTGAAGCCCATGCAGGCGTTGTAAATGTCGAAATCACAGGGACATTCCCGGCCAGCTATTTCGACAAAAAAACTACATTGACAGCAACGCCGGTGATTACATATGCTGGCGGTGAAACCGTTTTTGATGAAGTCCAGGTTGTTCAGGGTGAAAGTGTACAGGCAAATAACCCGGTTGTCACGTACAACGGGGGTAATTTTAAGTATAACTCATCAGTTCCTTATAAGGAGGACATGAAGGTCTCTGAGCTGATTCTCAGGGTCAAAGCC
>CAZKWD010000241.1:0-4075 GCA_964556175.1 uncultured Rikenellaceae bacterium | reverse complement strand
GGATTCAATTTCATAGAGTTCTATAAAGATGACAGAGTGGTTGTTAATCCTCTGCGAATAAAGCAGTGGATTGCTGATGAACTTGAAGTATCGATGGTGCTTTTTTATACGGGAGCGTCAAGGTCGTCAGATAAAATAATCAAAGAGCAGCAGGCAAATACCGTGAAAAGAAAAAAGATCCCCCTTGAGGCAACACACCGTATTAAACAGAATTCTTATTTAATGAAAGATTATTTGTTAAAAGGAGATATAATTAAGTTTGCAAAGGAATTGGGAAGAGAGTGGGAGAACAAAAAGAAAATGGCAGCCTCTATAACAAATAAGAACATTGAGAATATTTATGAAGCTGCCATTAAATCAGGCGCTTACGGAGGCAAGGTGTCAGGAGCGGGGGGCGGTGGTTTTATGTTTTTTACTATTGATCCGGTAAGGAGGCTCGAACTTATTAATACTTTGACCAGGTTTAATGGAAAAAACATTAACTTCCATTTCAGCGAAAACGGCTGCCAGGGATGGAGGATAAGTTGAAAGTCGTAAGTTAGAAGTTTAAAATATTAGGAGATGCATGAAGGGATAAAGAATCAGATAAAAGAATCAGTTGATCTTAAGCAGAAGCTTCTGGAATCAACAGAAGTGTTATCAGGTATTGAGAAAGCAGCACAGGCAATAATCACAGCTTTCAGGGATAAGAAGAAATTGCTGCTGGCAGGAAACGGCGGCAGCGCTGCTGATGCCCAGCATATTGCAGCAGAATTCGTTAATCGTTTCGGATTCGACAGGCCTGCATTGCCCTCAGTTGCACTCTCAACCGATACATCCGTCTTAACGTCAATAGGTAATGACTCCGGATTCGAAAAGATCTTTGCAAGGCAGGTTGAAGCCCTGGGGAATGAAGGTGATGTATTTATTGGAATTTCTACATCAGGGACATCCGAGAATATTATCAGGGCTCTGAATGTCTGCAGAAAGGAAAAAATTGTAACTATAGTATTTACAGGTATTTTTGGCGGACCAATGAAGGATCTGTGTGATATCTGCATCAAGGTTCCCTCAGACAAAACACCCCGTATTCAGGAGGTACATAATCTTATAGGCCACATAATTTGCAGCCTGGTTGAAGAAGAACTGTTCAACCGGGAAAAACCTGTACAGTAATGGACGCAATCATACTGGCAGGAGGTATGGGAACCCGTCTCAGGAAAACGGTTCCTGATATTCCCAAACCAATGGCCCCTGTAAATGATAAGCCATTTCTCTTTTATCTCCTTAAATGGTTAAAACAATTTAAGGTTGATATAATAATTCTATCCACCGGTTATAAATCTGAATATTTTTTCGAATATTTTGGAAATTTGTTCGAAAATATCCCGATTGTTTATGTGACGGAGGAGAAGCCATTAGGTACGGGAGGTGCCGTGATCAATGCTCTAACCGGAACGACAGGAAATAATATCCTTATTGTCAACGGAGATACATGGTTCCCGATCGACCTTGACAGGTTTTATGCTTCACATCTTAATAATAAAAACCAGTTCACCGTGGCATTAAAAAGAATGAAGGAATTCTCACGTTACGGATCCGTTGAAATAAGAGGAGATACAATAATCAGATTCCATGAAAAGAGATACTGTTCCGAAGGCCTTATAAACGGGGGTATTTACCTTGTCAACAGGAAATATCTTGAGTCACGAAAATTTCCCGTCGAATTTTCACTGGAGGAAGAAATTCTGGTTAAAGAGGCAGGATCATCCCTGTTAAAAGCGATGATTTTTAATGATCCCTTCATCGACATAGGTGTGCCGGAAGATTACAGGAGGGCTGGTAATATCCTGAAAAACAGTTAAAAACGTATTGGTGTATGAACAAGGCATTATTTCTGGACCGCGATGGAGTTGTTAATGTTGACAGAGGACATGTTTACCTGAAAGAGCATTTTGAGTTTACAAAGGGTATCTTTGATCTCTGCCGGGAATATGCTGATGACGGGTATATAATTATAATTATTACGAACCAGGCTGGAATAGCAAAAGGCCTGTATACTGAGGCTGATTTCAGCAGGCTCACGAAATGGATGATAGAGGAGTTCAGTAGTGAGGGGATAACAATCGCAAGAGTGTATCACTGTCCCCATCATCCCGATATTGATGGCTCATGTGGCTGCCGAAAGCCTGAACCGGGGATGATACTTCAGGGTGTAAAGGAATTTGATCTCGATATTAAAAAATGTATCCTGATAGGTGATAAGGAAACCGACCTTGAAGCCGGGCGACGTGCCGGAATTCCGAAAGATAACCTGATACTCTTTACCCCCCAACCCCCCTGAAGGCCTGCCTGCCGGCAGGCCTTCAGGGGGGAAGCTGCGGAGCAGCAGGGGGGTGTTATCAAAGGGTCATAGATTTACCTTATCCTTAATAAGATACCTGTTTCTCTCTGCGGAATTCCTGTTTATCAACTCGCCGAGAAATCCTGTCAAAAACAGAAGAGATCCAATCACCATAACTGTTAAGGCTATGTAGAAGTAGGCGCTGTCGGTGACCAGGGAGCCCTGAGATGGTTATGTACAAATACCAGTTTTCTTATTCCCAGGTATCCTGCCATGATAAAGCCAATCAGGAACATAAGTGTTCCCAGTGATCCGAAAAGATGCATGGGACTCTTGCCGAAACGGGTTATAAAACCGATTGTCAGCATATCAAGGTAACCCTTCATGAACCTGTCGAATCCGTATTTTGTCTCGCCGTATTTCCTTGCTCTGTGCTCAACAACCTTCTCGCCAATCTTTCTGAATCCCGCCTCCCTGGCAAGCATCGGAATATAACGATGCATTTCACCATACACTTCGATGCTCTTCACCACCTCATTGCGGTATGCTTTCAGCCCGCAGTTGAAGTCGTGAAGCTTTATACCCGATGATAATCTTGCCGTGCGGTTATATATCCGGCTTGTTGATCGTTTGATGAAGGGATCATATCGTTTCTTTTTCCAGCCCGATACCAGGTCATAGCCCTCTTCGTGTATCATCCTTACAAGCTCCGGTATTTCATCGGGAGAGTCCTGGAGATCCGCATCCATTGTTATCACAACTTCACCAGTTGTTTCTCCGAATCCTGTATGGAGAGCAGCTGCTTTCCCGTAATTTCTTCGGAACTTAATACCCTTTACAAATTTCTTAATACCAGCCAGATCCCTGATTTTATCCCACGATGAATCGGTACTCCCGTCGTCAATAAATATTATCTCGAACGAGAGTCCTGCCCCGGAGCATACTCTCTCAATCCAGTCTGACATTTCCCTGACAGACTCCTCTTCATTAAAAACAGGAATGACGACTGAGAGATCCATGTTAATTGGTTTCAGGCTCTTCTTCTGTTGTTTCAACAAGCGGGTTACCCTCTTTGCGGACGAATGCTGCTACAATCAGTGATATAATCAATCCGTAGAACATATTCCCTATGATGCTTAAAGGAGCGATGACTGCCGGTATCATAATTTTCTTCTGTATATTCATGCTCATGTCAATAGCTTCCTGGGGCACTTCCCTCTTCAGCAATTCCTCTTCAGTGAGTGCGAGCTGTTTATCCATTAAATTCGTGTCAATTACGGCATAAAGAAGATACATGAATATCGCTGTGATAATTGCATAATAAAGAAAAATGATCATCCCTGCTCCGAGACCCTGGCCGAAGGTTATCATACCATTCCTGTAGTTATCCCGATATGATTTTACCAGAAAGAATAGAATTACAATCTGCACAAGTATGAACAACCATCCCTGGACCTTGTTAAATGTCAGGTCCAGAAAATACATGATCATTGTGTATACTATCCCTATGAGGGCCAATATCAATCCGTTGGTGAGGTTTGCTTTCCAGGGGTTAACATTATTTTCCATCGATTTAGTCTTTGTATTTTTTACAAATTAATGAATTAAAACAAATATAGTGTAAAAATGGGAAAGCGAATATTCATGATCCTGAATAATTATTTTGCCTGCACGCCGTAAATTTGTATTTTTGCAGGGGGTAAGTCTTATACGACCAGCTCCTGCTGAACTCCCCCAGGATCGGAAGGTAGC
>CAZKWD010000240.1:0-4090 GCA_964556175.1 uncultured Rikenellaceae bacterium | reverse complement strand
ATATAAAGCCGATTTAAGCTGGTGGGTATTTGCTTTAGCAGGAATAATGATTCTTAGTCTGGCTTTACTTACCGTTAGCTGGCAGGCATGGAGAGCGGCTACGAGGAATCCTATCGAAGCTCTGCGGTATGAATGACCCCCTCTGCCTCACAGATTCGGCTTCTTACAAAACATCACAATCTCATTGTTGTTGATCCTTATTTATCCTACTTTTGAATCCAAATTCTGATTTATGAAAGTATATAAGTTCGGAGGGGCATCAGTCAAGGATGCATCGGGGATAAAAAATCTGGCAAATATTCTATTTAAGGAAAAGGGAAACCTTATTGTAGTTATTTCTGCATTCGGAAAAACAACAAACGCACTTGAGAAAGTCCTCAGGTCATGGCTTGCAGGTGAACCTGATTATAAAGACCATCTGGATAACATTTACAGCTATTATTCATCTGTTGCAGAAGATCTTTTCCCTTCCGGAAATTCAGCAAAAATCAAAATAGAGACTTCATTTTCAAAGCTTAAAGAATATCTGAAGTCAGCAAAAAAATCAGGATATGACTTTGAATATGACCAGGTTGTATCATATGGTGAATTATGGTCGACAATAATAGTTGCTGAATATCTTATTAAATCAGGAATCAATACAAAATGGGTGGATATAAGGGATAACCTGCTGACCGACGACAGGTACAGGGATGCCAATGTATTGTGGGATGAAAGTTCGGACAGGATTAAAAATTGTTTTACTTTCAGGGATCATAATGTTTTCCTGACACAGGGTTTTATTGGCGGCACCCTGGAAGGAAAAACTACAACACTTGGGCGGGAGGGATCTGATTATACTGCTGCAATCCTTGGCAATATACTTGATGCAGAGAGTGTTACAGTATGGAAAGATGTTCCGGGGCTGTTAAATGCCGATCCTAAATGGCTGACTGATGCAAGTAAGCTTGATGAGATGTCATACAGGGAGGCTGTAGAGATGACCTTCTCCGGAGCAAAAGTAATTCACCCCAAGACAATAAAACCACTTCATAATAAGAACATTCCGCTTTATGTAAAGTCATTTCTTGCTCCTGATACAGAAGGAACCCTTGTAACAGATGATCCTGTCCTCAGACAAATTATTCCTGTTTTTATAAAGAAAGAGTGCCAGATACTGATTTCAATTCTACCGAAAGACTTATCTTTTGTAATGGGGGATAACCTGAGCCGGATCTTTTACATGTTTACAGAAAAAGGCATCAAGGTCAACCTTGTTGAGGCAAGTGCTGTTAGCATTGATGTATGCGTTGATGATGAAAGATCAAAGGTTGATGCCCTGCTTGAAACACTGAAAGATGAATTTTCGGCTGTCTATAACGAAAATGCAGAAATACTTTCCATCAGACATTACACCCCTGAGGCAATAGAACGAATAACATCCGGAAGGGAAATACTCCTTGAGCAGAGAACACGAAGTACAGTAAGGTTTGTGGTGAGAAAGGCATAAAAACCCCCCATGAGGCTTTTGAGACATCCTCTATAAACTCAACCATATATATTAATATGAGATATAATCAGGGTTTCAAGCCCCCTTCAGGGGGCAGTCCCGTTTAGACGGGACGGGGGTATTCATCTTTCAAATTCAAGTCTCTGACCCCGGTAATCATCATTAATTATACCATAATCATACACAATGGTGCCATTAACAATTGTCTGAACGACTTTCGATCTGAAAGTTGTCCCTTCAAATGGCGACCAACCGCATTTATATAATATATTATCCCCGGATACAGTCCATGGATTATCCGGATCGACAAGACAGAGATCTGCTTTGTAATTCTCCCTTATAAATCCCCTTCCTTTGATATTAAACATAATAGCAGGCCCGTGGCACATCTTTTCAATGATTTTTTCTATGCTGAATATTTTATTATGCCACAATTCAAGCATGGCAGCCAGTGAATGCTGAACCAGAGGACCGCCGGATGGTGCTTTGAAATAACTGTTCTTTTTCTCTATCAGTGTATGAGGAGCATGGTCAGTTGCGATAACATCAATCAGATTGTTTCTCACACCGTCAAACAAAGATTCTCTGTCGTATATGGTCTTTATTGCCGGATTCCATTTGATCCTTGTACCCAGTTCATCATAAAAGGAATCATCAAACCAGAGATGATGAACACATACCTCCCCGGTTATTCTTTTTTCATTCAACGGCAATTCATTACTGAAAAGCTTCATTTCATCAGCTGTTGAAAGATGAAGGACATGGAGCCTGGTGTTATATTCCCCGGCTAAAGCTATTGCCCGGGATGATGAGAGAAAGCAGGCTTCACGGCTCCGGATGAGGGGATGTAGTTTAACCGGAATATCCTCACCATATTGCTCCCTGAACAGATTCGAATTTGTTATGATAGTATTTTCGTCTTCACAGTGTACAACAATGGGCAGTGTTGCACTTGCGAATAATTTCCTTAATGTATCTTCATCATCTACCAGCATGTTTCCGGTCGAAGCCCCCATAAATACTTTTATCCCGCAGACCTCTGCCGGGTTTATCCTCATTATCTCATCAAGGTTGTCATTGGTCGCTCCGATATAGAAAGAGTAATTTATATGCGAATTTTCTGATCCAAGGCGAAATTTTTCATCAAGTGCATCAATAGTAACAGTCTGAGGTACTGTATTTGGCATTTCCATGAATGAGGTTATACCACCGGCTGCTGCAGCCCGTGATTCACTAAATATATCAGCCTTATGTGTTAATCCGGGTTCCCTGAAATGGACATGTTCATCAATTACCCCGGGTATAAGAAATAATCCAGAGGCATTAATAATATTGGCACCCGTTGGTGCCTTTACATCTCCCGGAGATCCTATTGTGTCAATGAGCTCATTTTTGACAAGTATATCACCCCTGAAGATCTTTCCCTCATTTACTATTGTGGCATTTCTTATTAATATATTACTCATTAAACCGTTGCACCGTTATACCGTTGTGCCTTTTTTCTTATACTTCACAAACCAGCTCCTGAGCTTCATTCTCAGTACCCCCCATAAAGCTTCATTAAAAACTCCGCCTGTCATTTTCGATGAGCCAAGTTTTCTATCGGTGAAAGTAATCGGTACCTCAACAATCTTATATCCGAGTTTCCAGGCAATAAATTTCATTTCAATCTGGAAGCTGTACCCGACTGATTTTATGTGATACTGGTCAATGTTTTCAAGCACCTCCCTTTTATAACATTTAAATCCGGCAGTGGTATCCATTATTTTCATACCGGTAATCATTCGCACATAAATTGAGGCAAAATATGACATGAAAACCCTTGAGAGAGGCCAGTTCACAACATTGACACCGCTGATATACCGGGATCCGATTGCTACATCAGCATCTCCGTTTTTGCATACATTATAAAGCCTTACCAAATCAGCCGGATTATGTGAGAAATCAGCATCCATTTCATATATGTAGTTATACCCTTTCTCAAGAGCCCAGTTGAAACCTGTCATATATGCAGTGCCCAGTCCAAGTTTTCCTGGTCTTTCAATCAGATGCAGGTTGTTAAATGATCCCTGGAGATTTTTTACAATTGCAGCTGTACCGTCGGGAGAATTATCATCAACTATAAGTATATCAAATGCAACATTCTGAGCTGAAATAGCTTTTACCAAAGCTTCAATATTTTCACTTTCTTTATATGTCGGTATAATAACTATATTTGACATTGCATCGATATTATTGCGAAAATAAGTAAATAAAGTTAATAGTAAATACTACGTGCTTATTATTTGGCAAATAAGAGCTTCAATCATAATATTCCGGTAAACGGATCTATTATGATTGCAAGAATAAACCAATGGTTAAAGCATGATTATCTCTGTATATAAAAAAATAATACCGGTTCTTGTTATCCTGTTTTTTATCAACAGTATGGGATATTCGCAGGAGAAGATATGGCGGATCGGACTGTTCTCTTTCTTTGATAATCTTGAATTTGGCGGTTCTGAAGTTAAGACACCGCAGACAATGTCGGGGGTTATGTTAGCCCCGGAAGCCGGATTAAGATGGGATTCAGTTCATATGTTAAGCATTGGGGTAAATCTT
>CAZKWD010000239.1:1807-4090 GCA_964556175.1 uncultured Rikenellaceae bacterium | reverse complement strand
AGTATTTGGAGATGCGGGGAATGTTTGTCATGCAAAACCAGTTGTCCCCGTGGAAATGTCCCTTTTCAATTGATAATCCCCTTAACGCCTGGATAATATAACACGGGACATTTCCACGGGGACATCTGGTTTTGCATGACAAACATTCCCCGCATCTCCAAATACTGTCCCCTTTTAAAAGCTTTTCCAGTTCTGCTTCATCTCTTTCCTGTACAGTGTTTACAATCTGGCGAGGATCGTAATCACTTACCGCGGCAGCAGGACAGACTGCAGTACAGATTCCGCAATTTATACATGAATTCAATCCCTCTTTGTAGCGGACATCTTTTTCCAGTTCTTCATATAATGTCGGCATAATGCTATGTTTTTTGTGATTGTGATAATTTACGTATCCTGTTTAATTTACCTGTCAGTAATTTTCTCCTTATCAGACTGATTTTATCTGTAAACAAAATTCCATTGAGGTGATCAAATTCATGCTGGAAGATCCTCGCTTTTATTCCGTCGAGTTCTTCTTCATGCGTAACCAGCAATATGTCCTGGTACCTGACCAGGATCTTTTCAGGCCTGTATACTTCTTCATAAATATCGGGAATACTTAGACAACCTTCACGAAAGGAAATATCATCGCTGTCGCTGTCAATAACAACCGGATTGATAAATATCCCTTCAAATTTCTCAATTGTTACATCCTGTTCAACCACCGGGTTGGTATCTATTACAAAAACCCTCTTCAGCAGGCCAATTTGCGGTGCAGCAAGACCAATACCCTCATTTGTCTTAATAGTATCGAAGAGGAACTCTTTTATCTTCAAAATATTATCTTCTTCAATAACTTCTGCTGAGTGTTTCCTTAGTACAGATGATCCATATAAAATAACGGGTACAACCATCTAAAAGAGTTTAATGATATTCTCTGATATAAAATCTCTTTCCCTTATACAATGTTGATTTGATCAATTTTTGACTGATAAGGGATTTGATAATATTGTTTATTCCAAGGCTCATACCCAGTCTTCTTGATGGCACAGGGCCGAAGCTTATCATCTTTCTTTCCGTTGTTTAATGTTTCAGAATGTTATGTATGAAGCTGTTGAATACAACAAAACTGCCCTTTTCAACATTAAGAAATTCCGCCATTACATCGCATTTAACCATTAGCAGATAAAAGATCCTTTCATCATTTAATGGTATAAGTCCTTCAAGGTTACCCTGCCCTTTCGAGATAATAATATCGGCTTTATTAAAATAATGCTGAAACTCACTGCTCGATTCCGATGGGATTGTTGAAGGAGCATCATAACCGTTTGAGATAACGTTTACAATCCTGTTAATGCCGGTATATTCGGCATCTTCTATTATAGCATCATTTATTACCGGGCCGCCCCGCACAACATAAGTGAGGTTCTTATGATCAATCGTCCTGATAAAAAACTTGTCAAATACAATCTCTCCTGCATTATCTCCCAGGAAGAGAACATTTTCAGAAGCTCCTGTTTTGTCTTTCAATTGTACCGAATGATCAATTGCAAATTCAGAAGAGAGAACTTTATCAATAGTCGATTGAAGATCAAAACTATCGCTGGCAGCAAAATCTATTATATTTCCTGCGATAGAGAGCCGCAATGCAGTGTTGAAGGGATCTTCAGACTCACTGATGATCTTTTCAATTTGAGGAGCCATGGATAGCGCCTGATCATTGTTTTTCCTTTTTACATCCCTGTAGGGATCAGGATTTGAAGTATAGCCCCTGAGAATACTATAAAGCTCCCTTGAAAAAAGAGGACCGGAAAAACTGTTACTGTTATTCTGGTATAAACTGATCATATCATGGGTGAAGCTGTTTTTTGCTTCATTTGAGATGTTCTCTTTCTCAAGCAATTTTTCAAATGCCCTTGCAAAACAGTAAAAGCAACGGTAGTCAGAGATCATCAGTTTGATGTATTAATGGTCACAGTAGTTTGCTCCTGCATCCAGGGTATTGTTAATCAGGTCGTTGGCCAGTTCGGCGGGGTTTTTAAGCGGTGCTCCAACGAATACATTGATTTTCTGCTGGTTAAATAATCCTATAGCACGCTGACCCATACCACCCGCAATTACATCAGTAACTCCCTTTTCGGCCAGCCAGCCCGGTAATATACCGGGTTCATGCAGGGGAGGGGTTACATGTATTTCACTGGTTACTTTATTGTTATCGGTTTCAATTATTGCAAATTGCTGACAATGACCGAAATGTGAACATAATATTCCGTTTTCCAACGGAACAGCAATACACTTTTTCAT
>CAZKWD010000239.1:0-1707 GCA_964556175.1 uncultured Rikenellaceae bacterium | reverse complement strand
GGGCCCGTTCCATTCATACGTGGCATAACTCAAGTTTTATTTGTTTAACATATCAATAATTTCCCTTATACTTTTATCAGGTTCTTTCAGAACTATCATTTGTATCCGGAGGCTGTCAATAATCGATTTTATCTTGATTCCAAATTCCCCGGATATTATTTTCTGAACATTACGTGAAGCAACTATTTCTACTGAAGCAGGTCCGGCACCCCCATGCACATCTTTGTTGGGATTGGGAAGAAATTCCATCCCCTTTGTTTCAGTATCATAGATTACAAAGTAAGAACAGCGTCCAAAACGCTCATCGAGTTTACTATCCAGATTATTTCCTTTGCTTGTGATTGCTACTTTCATGTTTTTTGTTTTTAGGTTTTATTGTTAATTCTTTTGATCCGTCCGGGCCTTTATCATAACTCAGAAGATTTACACTTCTGCATAAAGGACACTCCTTTGTCTCCAACCGTTTTTCGGGATTATTAAAAATACATTTGCATGCTTTGCAGGAATACCATTCACTGTCAAAATATATTTTGCCCCCTTCAATAATAATCTGCTTCCCCAAAACAAATGATTCAGCAATTTTAAGCCTTGCCCGGGCATAAATACGGGTCAATGTCGGTCTTGAAACATTCATTATCAAAGAGGCCTGCTGATGATTCAACAATTTATAATCGCAAAGCCTGATTGCCTCATACTCTTCCAGATGCAGAAACACAGCATCAGTTTTCCCATTGGTTTTCTTTCCGCCGTAAGGCCTGAATCCCGATATTAATGGAGGGTTGCTTATTTTTCTTAGCCGTACAGGACGTGGCGACATATGATATGATCAATAGTTCACTACAAAGGTAATGAACAATAGTTCATAAATCCAAAAAACAGGCAGATATTTTTCTGATATTTCTTGTGAATACATTGCATGCTCAATATTTTCTGTGGTTAACAGAATTATTTTTAAGAATTTCATTGTAATGAATAGTAACAATAAAATGATTTCATGCATATTTGAAATCTTAAATCCGAAATAACCATGTCAACCCTGTATAATTATTCTCTTGTCCTTATTTTCAGTTTTGCACTGCTGGCATTCATCATGCTTTTTTTTATTTCAGCTCCTTACGGCAAGTTTTGGAGAAAGGGATGGGGAACTGTTATCAAAGCAAAGTGGGCGTGGCTGGTGATGGAATCTCCATCTACCGTGCTGATAGCGGCATTCTTCATCATGTCTGATAATAAGAATCTGCCTCAGGTGATCTTTATAATTGCATGGTTATCGCATTATATATACAGGACTTTTATCTATCCTTTCCGGCAGTCGGGCAAAGAGAAACCATATCCGCTGATCATTGTTATTATGGCAATTGTGTTTAACTTTCTTAATGGCTTTGTAAACGGTTATGGCGTTTTTCATATTTATGCCTATGATATTTCATGGTTACTGTCGTGGCAATTTATAACAGGGGCTATATTTTTTATTACAGGTTTTATAATTAACAAAACTGCAGATGAAAAGCTGCGCAATCTGAGGGCAGAGACTCCTGATGAATATGTCATCCCTGAAGGCTGGTTATTTAATTATATCTCTTCACCTCATTATTTCGGTGAAATAATTGAATGGGCAGGCTGGGCTGTGATGACATGGTCGCTTCCCGGACTCGCATTTTTCATCTTTACATTTGCAAATCTCTTCCCGAGGGCAATAAGTTCACA
>CAZKWD010000238.1:0-4102 GCA_964556175.1 uncultured Rikenellaceae bacterium | reverse complement strand
ACGCGCGAAGTAGCACAGGATGGAAGAAGGGGAGCCCTTATGCTTTCAATCTCGGTCAAGCACCCGGATTCGGGAAAATTCATTGATGCAAAACTGGAAAACGGGAAGGTGACAGGCGCCAATGTATCAGTAAAAATTACGGATGAATTCATGAAGGCAGTTGAGGAGAAAACAATATTCCGGCAACAGTACCCGATTAACTCGGGTAATCCGAAATTTATCAATGACATCGATGCAAACCGGCTGTGGAACAAAATAATTCACAATGCCTGGAAATCAGCCGAACCAGGGGTTCTCTTCTGGGATACCATAATACGGGAAAGCGTTGCGGATTGCTATGCCGATCTTGGATTTACAACAATGTCTACAAACCCGTGCGGCGAAATACCATTATGTCCTTATGACAGCTGCAGGCTCCTTGCCATAAATCTGTACAGCTATGTTAATGATCCATTTACACCTGAAGCAAAATTCGATTTTGAATTGTACAGGGAGCATGTAGGTCTGGCACAAAGAATAATGGATGATATTATTGACCTCGAAATGGAAAAGATCGATTCAATACTTACCAAGATCGATGCTGACCCGGAACCTGCTGATCTGAAACTTGTTGAAAGAAACCTCTGGAAAAATATACGGAAAAAATCAGAGGAGGGAAGGAGAACCGGCATAGGGATAACAGCTGAAGGTGATATGCTTGCTGCTCTTGGATTAAGATACGGCAGCGAAGAGGCAATAAATTTTTCAACTGAGGTACATAAGACACTCGCACGGGAAGCCTATAAGTCATCAACATACCTGGCAAAGGAAAGGGGAACCTTCACAATATTTGATGCTGAACGCGAAAAGGAGAATCCGTTTATTCTCAGATTGAAGGAAACCGACCCTGTAATGTTTAACAATATGATAAAATTCGGCAGGAGGAACATTGCCCTTCTGACTATTGCGCCGACAGGTACAACAAGCCTCATGACCCAGACAACTTCAGGAATAGAACCGGTATTCTCGGTATTTTATAAACGCAGAAGAAAGGTAAATCCGAACGACAGAGATGTCACGGTAACATTCAAAGATGAAATCGGAGACTCATGGGAGGAGTTCAATGTGTTCCATCATAAATTTGTGGACTGGTTAAAAATTAACGGCTATGACCCTGATGAGGTGAAAGAGATGGATGATGAGGAAATTGAAGCTATAATTGCCAAATCACCATATTATAAGGCAACTGCCAACGATGTTGACTGGCTTGCAAAGGTAAGGATGCAGGGTGCAATCCAAAAGTGGGTCGACCACTCAATAAGTGTAACCATCAACCTTCCTGCAGATGTAAAGGAAGAGCTTGTGAGTGAATTATACCTCTCGGCATGGAAATCGGGATGCAAGGGGGCAACCGTTTACCGCGACGGATCAAGAGACGGAGTGCTGATAACAGGTAAACCGGAGACAAAATCAGAGCGGCCAAAACGCCCCAAAGTGCTCGACTGCGACGTGATACGCTTTAATATAAATGAAGAAAGATGGGTGGCATTCGTAGGACTTAAAGATAAACGGCCTTACGAAATATTCACAGGACTTGCCGATGAAGAGATATTCCCGATACCGAAAACCATCGTGAAGGGACAGATTATTAAAGTAAAGAGTGAAGATAGTAAGACCCGTTATGATTTTCAATATACCGACAAATACGGTTATAAGAAAACTATCGGCGGCCTGTCTCATATGTTCAAACCCGAATTCTGGAACTACGCTAAGCTTATATCCGGTGTGCTTCGACATGAAATGCCCATTGCCGATGTGGTGAATCTTGTACAGTCAATGAAGCTCGACAGTGAATCAATAAATAACTGGAAAAACGGGGTGGAACGTGCTCTGAAGAAGTATATTCCTAACGGGACCAAAGCAAAAGGGAAATGCACAGAATGCCATTCAGAGAACCTTGTTTACGAAGAAGGCTGTCTTATCTGTAAAGATTGCGGCTCATCAAAATGCGGGTAATGTAATTTATCTTCTTGCTCTTATCAAACCTCTTCGAAGCCAGGGGCAGTCTAATTTCTTGTCATAATAATGGATCATATAACCTCCTGAAGGGGTGACACTGAATCCGCTATTCTTAAGAAGCAGAGTAAAATCCCTCTCGTCATTGGCCTTATGATAGGTACACAATGCAATTTTCAGCTTCCTTCTTCCCTGAAGCAGATCCGATGCACCATCAAGCACCTTCTGTTCATCTCCGTCAACATCTATCTTCAGGAATGTAATGTCATTATTCATCCTGATGAGAGTATCAAGGGTTATATGCTTATCGTCATCATAATCAGCAACATATTTACTGATTATCTCAATTTTTCCCTTCCATGGTGCAAATGTCTTATTAAGAGCCCTTATCCATTCTCTGTCGTATTCGACAAGGTATATCTTTTTCACTCTTTCGATCACTGATAATGAAAAATTTCCCTCCGCAGCACCTATATCTGCTATAACATCATCGGGGCCTAAATCAAATTCTTCTGAAAGATACCTGTGGGGACTTTGGGGATCCTGTTCTCTTGAAAGATCAGCATATGCCCTCTGTATCCTTTTTTTTGTCCATCGTTTTATGAAATAAAGCTTTTTACCATCCTGTATCACATATGACATACCATTCGATGGATCAAACTTTACTTCAACTTTTTCAGGCGAATAATTATGAGAAAATGAATAGGGGAATATTGCAACAGGGTTATTTTTAAGGTATTCCACTATTTCTCTCTGTTCAGAATTTACTTCATCCCCGGGTAGTGACAAGAAGTGATGAATTATTTTCCTCCGGAGGTTCTTCTTAAGAATACGGGTTCTGAATGGTTTGGGAACTAATACCCTGTAAATCTGAAAAACAAAAGAGTTCATTAATTATACTTTAATTACACCCAGCTCTTTCCCGATCTTCTCAAAGGCTTTAATGGCTTTATCAAGATGTTCTCTCTCATGGGCTGCCGAGAGCTGAACTCTTATTCTTGCCTCACCTTTCGGAACGACCGGATAATAAAATCCGATGACATAAATGCCCTCTTCCAGAAGCCTGGCGGCAAAATCCTGTGACAGTTTTGCATCATAAAACATTACAGCGCAAATTGCAGATTTTGTGGGTTTTATATCAAATCCAAGATGGGTCATCCTGCTTATGAAATATTCAGAATTCATGTGCAGCTTATCCTGCAGGTTGTTTGTTTCGGTCATCATATCAACCATCTTAATTCCGGCAGCGGCCACCAGGGGTGGTATTGAGTTAGAGAATAGATACGGCCGTGATCTCTGTCTGAGGAGTTCAATGATCTCTTTCCTGCCTGTCGTGAAGCCGCCGATAGCACCGCCAAATGCTTTTCCGAGGGTTCCTGTTATTATTTCAACCTTTCCCATGATATTGAAGAGCTCAGTTACTCCCCTTCCTGTCTCACCCACAACACCTGCAGAATGGGATTCATCAACCATTACCATTGCATCATATAGTTCAGCCAGCTCGACAATTCTTTTAAGCGGAGCAACGTTACCGTCCATGGAAAATACACCATCAGTGACAATAAGCCTGAAGCGCTGGGCCTTTGCCAGTTTTAATTGCTTTTCAAGGTCCTCCGTGTTTGCATTTTCGTACCTGTATCTCTGAGCTTTACAAAGGCGTACTCCGTCAATTATAGAAGCATGGTTCAGTGCGTCGGAAATTATCGCATCCTCTGCTGTAAGCAAAGGTTCAAAGACTCCTCCGTTGGCATCGAAGCATGCAGCGTACAATATTGTGTCTTCTGTGTTGAAGAACTTTGCTATTTTCCGTTCCAGCTCCTTATGAAGATCGGTTGTTCCACATATGAATCGTACTGATGACATACCATAACCATGATCCGCCAGGGCAGCCCTGGCAACCTCTATGAGCTCAGGATTATTTGAAAGCCCCAGGTAGTTGTTGGCACAGAAGTTAAGCACTTTCTGCCCTGTATCAAGCACAATTTCAGCTCCTTGCGGCGAAACAATGATCCTTTCGTTTTTATAAAGACCAGCTTCTTTGATTTCATCAATAATCTTAATCAGATGTTTCTGGTAATCCTTGTACATATATTATGATATTTAACAA
>CAZKWD010000237.1:0-4103 GCA_964556175.1 uncultured Rikenellaceae bacterium | reverse complement strand
TTGGCTTTGAGCTGAATGTAAGCATTAAAGAGGCCCGGGAGGAGGATGAGAAGAAGAATCAGGTCAACAAAATTAGGCATTAAATCGGAACTGATAATGACAAATGTCTCTATCTGTTAAGGTGATTTTGACATTTTAACAAATTGAAAGAATTTTGATTATTTTTATCCAGCTAAAATTCCACCCGCCATGACAAGATGGATAATTTTTCTTCTTTTGCTTTGCCTCAGTGGGTGCAAGACTGAAGAAGATGACTCATATCTCACACCTGAAATTGCAATTCAGTATTTTAAAAAAATCGAACAGGTCTGTAATAAAGATGATGGAAGTCTCTGGGGAAAAAATCTTTACGGACCGATGATGTTTGTTGACCGTTCAACGCGGAGAATAACGGCCAATGAGCCTGACAGGGAGGGTATTCTGAAACAAAGAGATGGTATTTATACAGGTAATTTTCCCAAAGAACAAATTATCAACAACAGGGCAATTATATTCGGAGGAACTCTGTTTGCACTTGTTCCGTTATTCGGCGAAGAGGATGAGTTCAGGATTATCTCGCTGTCTGTCCATAGCCTTTTCCACCTTTTCCAGGAATCAACCGGCTATACTTCTTCAAGCTTCAACACAAGGATAATGGACGAAAAAAATGCCAGGCTCTGGTTAAAACTTGAATGGAAAGCCCTGCGTAAGGCAATAAACACAGAAGGTCCGGAAAAACAGCTTGCCATAAGAGATGCAATTATATTCAGAGGTTCGAACCATGAAAGCTACCAGAACTATATTGGTGACAAGATCAGGTTTGAAAATTATGAGGGGCTTGCTACATTTACCAATATTCTTTTATCCACTAACTCTCAGGAAGAATTCAAGACAAGGCTTTTTGAAACTCTCCATATGATATATTCTTTTCAGTCATATGCCCACTCATATGGCTTTATCCATGGAGCATTATATGCCACTCTGATGTACCAGAAGGGATTTGATTTCTCTACTATACATTCTGAGAATGTTGATCTTGCAAGCATTGTAAAAGAACTTTATGGTATCCAGTGTCCTGAAGTATGCCGCGATGTAGCAGGAAGCATTGCACTGAATTATGACCTTGAAACCATCGTGGCAGAGGAGGCTGAAAGAGACAGGGAAATAAGTGAAAGAATCCAACGCCGGATAGCAAAATTTATTGAAAAACCCGTTGTTCTGCTTGAGCTTGAAAGTCCCTATTTTGATTATGAGCTTGAAGATATCAGGTCACTTGATACCCTGGGAACAATTTACAATAAAATAAGGGTATCGGATAACTGGGGAAAACTTACTGTCGACAAGGGAGGCTGCCTTTTATCAAATAACCTCAGGTATCTTCGCATAACGGCAAAAGGATTCAGTGAGGACAGAAACAGGATAGAAGGAGAAGGATGGCTTCTGATACTAAACAATAACTGGAAAATTGTACAGGTCGATCAGAATTATTTTATAAGAAAAGTAATGCAATAACTTTAAACTAGCCCCCCTGCCTGACGGCAGGAAGGCTTTCAGGGGGGCAGCCCGGCTTAAGCCGGGCGGGGGTTATTTTTTCAACTCTTTCAGTCTCTCTTCAAACGACTTTATTTTAGTCTCTGCATCATTTTTCTTTTTCCTTTCCATTTCAAGTACACTGGCCGGAGCGTTCTTTACAAAGTCCTCATTATCAAGCTTTTTCATAACTGAAATGAGAAAACCCCTATAGTAATCAAGCTCTTCACCTATCCTTGAAAGCTCTGCATCTATATTGAATTTGTCGCCTACAGGAATAAAGAATTCAACTGTTCTAACCATAAAGGAGGCAGCGCCTATTTGTTTTTCCGTAACAAATTTTATAACCGACAGATTACAGAGTCTTGAAAGTACCGGGAGGAATTCAAGGTTAAAGTCAGTTTTGTCGGCTCTTATAAAAAGAGTGAGTTTTTCCTTATTATGAATTTTCTTTTCTCTTCTGATTGTTCTTACAGCACTCACACATTCCTTAATAAATTCAAATCTGATAGTTAGTTCCTTATCATATTTTTTTATTTCAGGCATACTGTTTATCATGATACTTTCTCCCTCTTTCCTTTCAAAGAGAAGTTGCCATATCTCCTCTGTAATAAAGGGCATGAAAGGATGGGTGAGTCTCATCAGCCTGTCAAAGAGAACTAAAGTGGCATCATATGTTATCCTGTCGACAGGTTTTTCATAATCAGGTTTTATTGTTTCAAGGTACCACGATGAGAATTCATCCCAGAAAAGCTTATATACGGTCATCAGTGCTTCCGAAATACGGAATTTCCTGAAGTGAGAATCAATTTCTGCGGTTGCTCTCTTCAGTACCTCATTCATCCACTTTACTGCTGCCCCTGAAGAAGCAGGCTGTACTATACCATCATCAACTTTCCATCCCTGTACCAGCCTGAAGGCATTCCAGATCTTGTTTGCAAAATTACGTCCCTGTTCCGGCAGAGAATCATCATAAAGCAGGTCATTGCCGGCAGGAGAGCATAAAAGCATGCCTACCCTTACACCATCTGCTCCATACCTTTCAATAAGCTCAAGCGGTTCAGGTGAGTTACCCAGTGATTTTGACATTTTTCGTCGTTGCTGGTCACGTACAAGGCCTGTGAGGTACACATTGTCAAATGGTTTCTGATCAATATATTCGTAACCGGCAATGATCATCCTGGCAACCCAGAAAAAGAGTATCTCGGGTGCAGTGATCAGGTCATTTGTAGGATAATAATATTTCAGGTCGGGATTATCGGGTTTGTTTATACCATCAAATGATGTTATCGGCCAGAGCCATGAGGAGAACCAGGTGTCAAGCACATCCTCATCCTGGCGAAGGTCAGCCTCACTGAGAAAATCATCACCACTTTTTGTCTTTGCCAGGATCAGGGCATCTTTAACGTTTTCTGCAACTACAAATTCATTGTTGTTATAATACCACGCCGGTATCCTGTGTCCCCACCACAGCTGCCGGCTGATACACCAATCGTGTACATTTTCCATCCAGTGCCTGTAGAGGTTCCTGAATTTTGCCGGGTGAAGATGAACCTCTCCGTTCATAACAGCATCAAGTGCGGGACGGGAGATCTTTTCCATTTTAAGGAACCACTGCATCGAGAGCTTTGGTTCTATTATTGCATGTGTCCGCTCCGAACGCCCTATTTTGTTGTTATAAGGAACAACCTTTATCAGGTTTCCGGTTCGCTTAAGTTCTTCTTCAGCCATATCTTTTGCCGCAAACCTGTCAGCTCCGACAAACATAGCTGCCTGTGAACTTATTGTACCATCATCATTAAAAATGTCTATCGATGGAAGATTGTGCTTCTGACCAATAAGGTAATCGTTGACATCGTGTGCCGGGGTTATCTTGAGGCAGCCGGTACCAAATTCCATATCCACATATTCATCATAAATGAAAGGTACCTCTCTGTTTGCCATCGGTACTATTACACTCTTCCCCTTTAAATGCTTATATCTGGTGTCATTAGGGTTGGCACATACCGCGGTATCGCCCAAGATAGTCTCGGGACGGGTTGTGGCAACAGTAATATAATCGTTCCATCCGACAATTTTATACCTTACATAATAGAGCTTAGATTGCTCTTCGGTATATATAACCTCTTCATCCGAAACGGCTGTTCTTGCCTGGGGATCCCAGTTGACCATCCGTACTCCGCGATAGATCAGTCCCTTATTATAGAGATCCACAAATACCTTAATAACAGAGTCATACCTCTCTTTGTCCATTGTAAAGAGAGTTCTGTCCCAGTCGCACGAGGCACCCAGCCTCTTAAGCTGCTCAAGGATTATTCCTCCGTGCTTACGGGTCCATTCCCAGGCATGTTCGATGAATTCCTCCCTCGAAATATTCCGCTTATCAATTCCTTCGCTTTTCAGCTTGGCAACAACTTTAGCTTCAGTAGCTATGGATGCATGATCTGTTCCAGGAACCCAGCAGGCATTTTTCCCCAGCATCCTTGCCCTGCGTACCAGTACATCCTGAATGGTATTGTTCAGCATGTGACCCATGTGTAGAACGCCTGTCACATTCGGTGGAGGAATTACTATAGTATATGGTTCCCTTTCAT
>CAZKWD010000236.1:2662-4118 GCA_964556175.1 uncultured Rikenellaceae bacterium | reverse complement strand
ACATGTTTCCTGATGACATCCTTGGCTTTTTGTACTCCCTTGCCGAATTTGTATTCTTCCTTTCTGAAGTCAAGAGCCTGGGCTGCTGCCATAAATTCTATACCAAGAATGCCATAGGCATTTTCAATTATCTGGTTATTTTTAATTGCTGTATTCATTCCCATTGAAACAAAATCCTCCTGGTCTGCTGCTGCAGGTATCGATTGTATTGAGGCCGGCATTGACAAAATCCTTTGCTCAACTATCATCATATCGGCGGTATACTGGCTCAGCATCATTCCTGAAAACATTCCGGCACCTTTTGTCAGGAAGTCAGGTAATCCTACACTGAGTGCCCTG
Source organism: uncultured Rikenellaceae bacterium (assembly GCA_964556175.1). Lineage (GTDB taxonomy): Bacteria > Bacteroidota > Bacteroidia > Bacteroidales > VadinHA17 > LD21. The sequence continues at coordinate 3,779 of CAZKWD010000236.1, read as the reverse complement.
TTATTAAGCCTGTTCATCCTTCTTTCCGACATCACGCTTACCATTGTAATACTGGCACCTGCCATATCCATGGGAACAGAAACCGGTGAACCCTGGAAATTTGCACCTGACAGTGTGAGATTTTTATCAGGGAAGAATATCGGATTATCGCCGACTCCATTCAGTTCTATTTCAACCTGACTTCTTGCATAGGCAAGCATATCATGAGCAGAGCCAATGACCTGTGGTGTTGACCTCATAGAATAAGCATCCTGCACCTTCGATTTTACCTTACCCTCTTTCAGGTCACCCCCGGCGACACATTTATTTATCGCGTTAGCGCTTCTTACAGCTCCTTTAAAGCCTCTTACCTCATGAAGAAGGGGTGTATAGGGCTTCATGTTTGCTTTAAGTGCCTCGAGTGACATAGATGCAGCTATTTCTGCCTGTTTGAGCCAGTTATTGGCATCCACAAGCCATATTGCGCTCATAGCTGTCAGCATGTTTGATCCGTTGATAGCTGCCAGACCATCGCGGGCAAGAAGTCCCGGAACGGGAATGCCAGCCCTCTCCATGGCAACCTTCCCATCGAGAAGCTCTCCTTCATAATAAGCCTGACCCTCGCCCATGAGAAGAAGCGCTATTTGTGACATTGGTGCCAGATCTCCTGATGCGCCTACTGATCCTTTCTGGCATACATAAGGAGTGACACCTTTATTCAGCATTTCCACCAATGTTTCGGTAATTTCCAGACGGTTTCCTGAATTACCATGTGCATGAACGTTAATCCTGCCAAGCATTGAGCCCCGGACTATTTCAATTGAAGCAGGTTCACCTATACCTGCAGCATGATTGTAGACAAGGTATCGCTGAAAGTCTTTTATCTGGTCATCATTCAGGACCATTTCAGAAAACTCCCCGATACCGGTATTAACACCATACATGATCTCATGCGCAACAATCTTTTTTTCAAGCATTGCGCGGCACTCGTTTATTCTCTTGCGGGCATCAGCGTGGAGTTCTACTTTCTGCCCGTACCGTGCCACATTGACAACATCATAAATTGTCAGGCCGGATCCTGTTATTATCAGTTTTTCCATATGTGTTATGTTTTTAATAAGTATTAATAGCTGTTTAT
>CAZKWD010000236.1:0-2562 GCA_964556175.1 uncultured Rikenellaceae bacterium | reverse complement strand
AAAGTAACCTTACGCATGAAAATTATTCCTGTTAACTCCTCATCTGATTTCAGAAGATTTATCAGATTCCCATACCAGCTTTATAAAAATGACAGGGTATGGGTGCCTCCATTGATTGGCGAAGTATCCGGACAGTTCAGTAAAAAGAAGAATCCTTCACTTGAACATTTTGATTATAAGCTTTTTATCCTTAATCAGGATGACAGGGTTATCGGACGAATTGCTGCATTCATCGACGCAATTGCACTGGAAACATGGAAAGAACCCATCGGTTTGTTTGGATACTATGATTGTATTGACAATAAAGAAGCATCAAAAATTCTTCTCGAGACAGCTGCAGAATGGCTTGAAGGCAAAGGGATGAAATTTATGCGGGGACCCTGGAGCTTTGTTTCCCAGGAATGGGGTCTTGTAATAGAAGGATTCACTCCTTCACCGACAATAATGGCACCATATAATCCTGAATACTATATCAACCACCTGGAATCATTTAATTTACAGAAAGTTAAAGATCTGCTAGTATACTACATTTCAGTTGAGGAGGGATATACTATTCCCGACAGGATAATGACGCTTACAGATGATGTCAGAAAAAGGTATGATATACTTATACGTCAGGTTGACATGAAACACTATGATAAAGAGGTGCTTAGAATAATTGAGCTTTCGAATCTGAGCCTGATTGATAACTGGGGATTTACTAGGGTGACAAAGAGAGAAGCTGAGGCAATAGCCAGTGACCTTAAGCAAATAATTCATCCCAAAGGTGTTTTGTTTGCTGAAGATAAACAGGGTAAACCTGTCGGATTTGCCATAACAATTCCTGATATAAACACTTTGATCAAAAACCTGAAGGGACGGCTTCTTCCATTTGGATGGCTTAAACTGCTTTTTGGTTTACCCGGGTTGAGAAGATTCCGTATGTTTGCCCTTGGTGTAATTCCCGAATACCAGCGTAAAGGTATTGACAGCCTCTTATATCGTGCCTTATGCGAATCGCTCTACACACCGGAAACATGGGTGGAAATTAATTATGTGCTTGAGGATAATGCTCCTATGAATAATGCCATCAGGAAGCTAAATGCAAAACCATTGAGAAGATACAGGATCTATCAAAAGGAGATAGGCTAATAATTGATAACCAATAACGTTCAACTTTTACCTTGAACCTTGAACTAACATGTTCTACCATATACTCGACATTTTCTTCGTTGTTTTCCATTCCTCCCTGATTCTATTCAATCTTTTCGGGTGGATATGGAAGAAAACGAGGATTCTAAACCTTATCATTCTTTCACTGACAGGAGCCTCCTGGCTGTTCCTTGGACTGATAGTGGGGACTTTAGGTTATTGTCCTTTTACTGACTGGCACTTTAACATCCTTTATAAGCTTGGAAGTACAGACCTTCCGAATTCATATATCAAATACCTGGCTGACAGAATTACAGGGCTCAGCTTCAATGCTTCTATGGTAGATAATGTCACATTATACACATTCCTTACAGCGCTGGTATTATCTGTCTATTTGAATGTCAGGGATATCATCAGAAAAAGGAGCGAAAAAAAACAGGTTTCGGATCAATAAAATAAGTATACATGCTATGGATGTCGCCAGAGCTAAACTTATTGTGCAAAGTTATGCTTATAACAATCTACTGATAATATATAAAACCACTGAAAGGACAATACTAACCAGGATCATTGTCGTAATCGGAATATAGATTTTTACATTTTCCTTTACAATCCTTATATCTCCGGGAAGATGCCCCAGCCAGCTGAATTTATCCCCGGCAAAATATATGATCAGACCGGCAATTACAAGAATTATTCCGGTGAATATCAATATTTTCCCGATCTGCTCCATTTATTTTTGTACAAGTATCTTTTTTATGTTTTAATACCGGGGCTAAATCACGAGAGTCTGGATTGAATGGGGCAGACTTGTAACTTTTACTGTCTGGAGGCCAAAGCATAAATTATAGGTTATCTTATTTCTACCCGTATTTAACACAACAATAGCCACAGTGCCATCTTCATTGATAAAGCCTGTTGTAAGCAACTGGTTGCGGCTAGAAGCACACATGATCCTTTTTGATCCGGGACGTATGAATTTAGAAAAGTGGCCGATATAATAATATGAGTTGGTATAGATCAGTTCTCCTGTTTTTGTATCACCATGAATGGGTGAAAAGCAGAAATTTCTGACATGGTTTGGCCCTCCTGTCTCATCAAGAAGAATATTCCAGTCGGTCCATCCAACTGTTCCGTTATTAAAATCATTTATCATTGAGATGCCATACTCTTCACCAAGTCCCCAGAAATAGTATCTGTCACTGTTAAATGGCCCATGGCAGCCCTCCGTAAACAGAAGTTTCTTGTCAGGATAAGCTTTATTGACAAGTCCGATATTACCATACATTTGCTGGCCGCCGGTCCAGTCCTCATACCAATGAAATCCCATACCCCAGGCATATTTTGAGGCTTCAGGATCGTTATAGATTGCAAGTGCTCTTTGTACCATCAGGTCACGATTATGATCCCAGACAATTATTTTCTTGTCAG
>CAZKWD010000235.1:0-4144 GCA_964556175.1 uncultured Rikenellaceae bacterium | reverse complement strand
GAAAAAAAAATATATAACTTGGATGATGCAGATGAGAAAATGGCCTATTTTTATGAAGAACTTTAATAATTCACCACGGAGTTGCACTGTTATGAATCATTTTACTCTGTTTTAACTCTGTGTAACTCCGTGGTAAAAAAAGAAATAATCAAATTTATTATATTATGAAAAAGCTGACAATCATTATTTTAACATTTATTATAACAACGGTTTTGACTTTCGGTCAGAGGAAGATTGTAAACCTCCCTGATCTGCCAGGATATATTACTCTTAAATGTGATTTTCATATGCATACTGTCTTTTCAGACGGGAATGTATGGCCAACAATTAGGGTCGATGAAGCCTGGCGTGATGGCCTTGATGCAATAGCCATAACCGATCACCTTGAATATACACCCCATGAGAACTATATTCCGATCGATCATAATGCAGCCTATAAAATTGTTGAAAAATATGCCCTTGAAAAGAATCTCATTCTTGTACAGGGCACTGAAATTACCCGAAGCATGCCGCCGGGTCATTTTAACGCTCTTTTCATAAAGGATGCTTCACTGATAGATAAAGATTCAGTGTGGGATTGTTTTGCTGAAGTCATAAACCAGGGCGGTTTCCTCCTCTGGAACCATCCGGGATGGAAAGCTCAGCAACCCGACGGTATTCCCAGAATGTACGATATCCATTACAAACTGATCGAAAATGGATGGCTCCACGGCATTGAATTCTTCAATTACAACGAATACTATCCACTGGTAATGACTTTCTGTAAAAAATATAACCTCGCTGTTATTGGCAACAGTGATATCCATGATATCATATCCGAGCAATACACGACTCCGGAATACACCAACAGGCCTATGACCCTGGTATTTGCAAAAAAGAGAAGCTATGATTCCCTTAAGGAGGCATTGTTTGCCGGCCGGACCCTTGTTTATTTCAGGGATTACCTGGCAGGAAAGGAGGAATATGCAAAACCATTTTTCTACCAGTGCATTTCTGTTGGCAAGGTATATCATGAGAGTAACAGAAATATTTATTTTGATGTGACAAACAGATCTGACATTCCATTCTATCTTGAGAATGGCACAGATCCCGCCCCCTCATTTATAAAGCTGGAAGCCAATTCAATAACAAGAGTTGTTGTCAGTAAGAACACAACCTCACCACTTGTTTATGATGTCAGAAATATCATGACAGGAGAGAATGAAGTCCTAAAGGTAGAATTGAAATATTAGTTTAAAATATCTGTTTTGCCAGTTTCAGAACATCATCTTCCCGTACTATCGGGCGTATCCTGAATGAATAGGTATAACTGTTTTCTAAAAGCCTGTACTGGGGATGTATAGGTGCCCACCACGAATCATCTCCTCCCACACCCATTTGCCCGAGATCGATGTTAAGGTTTACAAAATCACGGGGCTTTACATCATTTGTATGTGTATTTGCACTCTTTGCATCACGCCGATACATTGATAATCTGCCGGGCGATTCAAAATCATCGTGCATAAAATTGAGTGCGGCAAATGAGAACAAAGGCTCTCCGGTTACAAGGATACCTGTTCCATTATCATCAGTCAGTGTAAGCCAGCGTGTGTCGGTCTTATAACCGTTTTCCTGGGGACGTATGTAGGGGACATACTGATCGGCCACGGTACTTTCGTAGAGGCCGATGAATGCGGAAGTCTTCCTGTCGGCATAGTTTTCATGCGGTCCCCGTCCATACCATTTAAGGTTTTTGAATTCGTCAGGCAGCTGCATCTGCATTCCCATTCTCGGTATTTCAGGTATCTTATCTGATACCTTGTTGAACGAATTGGAGATGATAATATCACCTGAACCAAAAATTGTATATACTGACGAATAACCGGCAATCTTTTCATTTTCATTTCCCGGAATATCATACCTGAAAATAATCATCACCTTGCCCATATCCGGTTTAGTAATATTGACTTTTGTTATGACAGCCCTTTCACCTGCTTTCTTCCATATACCCAGCCGACGGTCCATACCATATCCGTAATCATTATCCGTCGGTGGCCGCCAGAAATCGGGTTCGGGGCCTTTCCTGAACAACTCCCTGCCTTTGTAATTATACGATTCGAGTCTTCCATTTTCAAGATTAAAAACAATTTGCATGCCTACACCGCTGACTTTCAGATTATTACCCTCGGCACTGGTCTGTAGTATTGTCAGTGTATCCTGTGTTGGTGTTGATGATTTTTCTTCTATTGGCAGTTTAAACTGTTCAGCAGCATAAACATGATTCTGAGGGACACCGTTCCATTCATCACTTCGTGAAGCTCTTAGATTAAGAAAATACTCTGCGCCGGGAACAGGTATTATCTCTTCAAACGGAAGAAGCACATGTGTTTTTGCTTTTGGTTTAAAACCGGGAATGGATAATTTCCCGGATTGTATTATTTTACCATCCGATACTATTTCCCAGTCAAAATTGAATTCCGACAGGTCGGTGAAATCATACTTATTGGTTATTCTAATGAGTCCGTTAGCAAGATCAACAGGTTCAAAACCAATATACTGGTATACTTTTTTCACTTCACTAAGTCCCGGTTTGCCTGTCCTGTCGGGCCATACAAGTCCGTTAATACAAAAATTACCATCGCTTGGAATACCCTCTTCACCAAAATCGCCTCCATATGCCCAGTATTTTTCTCCGTTTTCGTCAGTTTTTAACAATCCCTGGTCTACCCAGTCCCACACAAATGCACCCTGCAGTTTTGGATATTTCTCAATTACATCCCAATAGTCCTGCAAATTGCCTGTAGAGTTACCCATTGCATGAGCATATTCGCAAAGTATAAGGGGTCTGTCATTCTTTTCATCCTCAGCATATTTCTCTATCTGTTCAATCCGTGCATACATGGGACAAATTATATCCGTATGCCTCTCTGTTGTATTTGTAGATTGCTCTGCACGCTCATACTGGACAGGGCGTGTATTATCCCTTTCTTTTGTCCATTTATAATTATTCAGGAAATTATGCCCGTCTCCTGCTTCATTACCCAGTGACCAGATTATTACGGAGGGATGGTTCTTATCCCTCTCAACCATATTCTTCATCCTGTCGAGATGTGCCGCTGCCCATTCTGGTTTATCGGCAAGAGTTATATCCTTATTATAACCCATCCCGTGCGATTCAATATCTGCCTCATCAATCAGGTAAAGACCATATTTGTCGCACATCTCATACCACAATTCCTGCTGGGGATAATGTGATGTCCTCACTGCATTTATGTTATTGTTTTTCATCACCCTGATGTCCTTCATTATGGTCGCCTCATCAATAACATGCCCGTTAACATCATCATGTTCGTGTAAATTGGTTCCCTTTAGATAGATAGCAACTCCGTTTACAAGCAATTGAGAATCAACGATCTCCACCTTCCGGAATCCAACTTTTGAGCTTACACATTCCATGATATTTCCCTTTTCGTCCCTGAGGCAGATCACCAGCGAATAAAGCTCAGGTGTCTCTGCTGACCATCTCCTTATCTCCGGGAGACTCTTTTCAAAATTAACCATGGCAGCGCTTTCTTCAAGGGATATATCCTTTGTTTCAGAAAAGACCTTCTTTCCGTTGTCCATGAGAGATGCCTCAACGGTGAAATCTTCTTCATGGGATTCTGAACCTTTTAATGATACATCCAGTTTCATAAGTCCGTCACTGTAATTATTTTCCAGATCGCCTCTGAAAAAGTAATCTGTTATACAGGTGTTTGGTCTGGCATGAAGGAAAACGCTTCGCTGTATTCCGCTCAGCCTCCAGAAATCCTGATCCTCGAGATAGCTTCCATCGCACCAGCGATATACTTCAACTGCAAGAGAGTTGTTTCCTCTCTTCAGATACCTTGTAATATTAAACTCGCCCGGTGTCTTACTATCCTGGAAATAACCAACAGGCTGCTCGTTCACCCACACATAGAATGCTGAGCTGACTGCTCCGAAATTCAGAAAGACCTCTTTATCCTTCCATTCGCGGGGAACCTTGAAATTCCTTTTATAAGAACCCACAGGATCCCATGAATGTTCTATGAATGGAGGATTCTTCTTATAAGGATAACCTGCATTTACATAGACAGGGACATCATATCCTTTCATCTGCCAGTTCGATGGCACTTCAATATCG
>CAZKWD010000234.1:0-4146 GCA_964556175.1 uncultured Rikenellaceae bacterium | reverse complement strand
CGATGAATATTACTGGCAACCTTACAATATATTTAACCTTCTTCCTTCGGAGATATCATCAGTAACCCTTGAAAATCATTCAGAACCGGCCTCTTCATTCACAGTAACAGGAAGTAATGGCATATATAAACTCGCTGATTCCATGGAGTGTTTATCAGGATGGGATACAGCAAGGGTAAAACGATATATCTCATACTTCACCTGGGTGCCCTTTGAAAATTGGGCATCAGATCTTACTGATGACAGAAAAGAGGAGATTACAAAACATGATCCTCTTTTCAGGATTATTGTCAGAAAAACAAATGGGGGAGAGATCACTCTTACACTCTGGGAGAGGTATGATGTTAACACTGGAGAGAAAGACAGTGACAGGCTCTGGGGAAAGACAGATGAAAGGGATGAATTCTTCATAGTAAGGTATTTTGACATCGATCCCCTTTTTAAGAAGGTATCCTATTTCTGTAAGGAATAATTATATTTGAAGGAAGAATTTTTTTTCGTAATATTGGTAAATGGGAATTGAGCTGATATGTTATCTCAATTCATTCATTATTAGTTAAATAGTTAAATTTGAATTCTTATAAGTCAATTTAAACCGGTATCATTATGAAATTTGTAGTGTCCAGCATTGAGCTTCTTGGTCATCTTCAGGCCATCAGCAGGGTAATAAGTTCGAAGAATACTCTCCCGATTCTTGATAATTTCCTGTTCAATCTTGCAGGTAACGACCTTGAGATAACTGCCTCCGACCTGGAGTCAACGCTCATAACGAGGATGAAGCTTGAGAATACACAGGGTGAAGGCACAATAGCGCTGCCTGCACGAATTTTACTTGACACACTTAAAGAGTTTTCTGCCCAGCCGCTGACCTTCGATATAAACCCTGACACTCTCGCTGTTGTCATAAGTTCGGAGAACGGTAAGTTCAATATTGTTGGACAAAATGGTGTCGATTTCCCGGCATTGCCGGCAATTAAAAAGGACAAGCAATTTACGTTCTCTATAGATGCCGAGACTATGCTGGCCGGGATAAGCAAAACGTTGTTTGCTACCGCTGATGATGAACTGCGTCCGGTTATGGGAGGGATATTTATTGAGGCATCTACTGACAGGATAACTTTTGTTGCCTCTGATGCGCATAAACTGGTCAGGTACCAGAGAACTGACGCTCATGCTGATGATAACGCTTCATTTATTCTGCCCAAGAAACCTGCCTCTCTCCTGAAGAATATTCTTCCCAGGGAGGAGGGACCTTTTAACGTTGAATTTGACGACAAGAATGCATTCTTCAACCTGAATGACTATAAAGTGGTTTGCAGGCTTGTTGAAGGCAATTATCCGAATTATAATTCAGTTATTCCGAAAAACAATCCCCGCAAGATAACTATTGACCGGGTTGAGTTTTACAATACGCTTAAGAGAGTATCGGTCTTTTCGAATCAGGCAAGCAACCTGGTAAAGCTGCAGCTTAAGGGAAACCAGGTGACAGTATCTGCACAGGATATAGATTTTTCTATCTCAGCTTATGAAAAGATCAAATGCCAGTATGAAGGTGATGAAATAGAGATTGGTTTTAAATCGGTATTCCTTCTCGAGATACTTGCAAATATTGTCACCCAGGATGTTATGATTGAACTGGCTGATCCGACCCGGGCAGGACTATTCCTGCCGGCAGAAGCGGAAAATGATGCAGAGGACCTTCTCATGCTCCTGATGCCAATGATGATAAATGCCTGATTATTGGAACTTAAGCTTAAACGTCCTATTGTCTTTTTTGACCTCGAAACAACAGGTATAAATGTCTCGAGCGACCGGATTGTGGAAATGTCTCTCCTGAAAATCAGTCCCAATGGAAAGAAACAGTGGATGACCACCAGGATCAATCCTGAAATGCCAATTCCTCCAAAAACCACAGAAATCCACGGCATAAGTGATGAAGATGTAGCCGGTGCCCCGACTTTCAGGGAAGTGGCAAAAAACCTGGCACTCTTCCTCGAAGGATGTGATCTGGCAGGGTATAATTCAATAAAGTTTGACATCCCTCTGCTGGCTGAGGAGTTCCTGCGAACCGATACTGATTTCAATTTCAGGAAGAGGAAGTATGTTGATGTCCAGATTATTTTTCATAAGAAAGAGCAGAGGACCCTCACAGCTGCTTATAAATTCTACTGCAACAAGCAGCTTAAAGATGCACATAGTTCAAAGGCTGATACATCAGCCACTTTTGAAGTGCTGAAGGCTCAGCTGGACAGGTATGAGGATCTTGATAACGATATTGAAAAACTGGCTGATTTCAGCTCTTATAATGATTATGTCGATTTCGCCGGACGTATAATCCTTGATGAGAACGGCGTCGAGATCTTTAATTTCGGGAAGCACAAAGGCAAACCTGTCGAAAAGGTTCTTGAAGAAGAGCCATCTTATTATTCGTGGATGATGAACGGCGATTTCCCTCTCTATACGAAGAGAGTCCTCACAGAGATCAAGCTGAGGGCTTTCGGTAAAAATTCGCTTTAGTATGAAAATCATTTGCATAGGGCTAAACTACAGGAAGCATGCCATGGAGATGGGAAGGCAGCTTCCCGAAGAACCGATTATTTTTCTTAAACCTGATTCCTCTATTCTGAAGAATAACAAACCTTTTTTTCTCCCGGGATTCTCTTCCATGATTCAATATGAGGCGGAAATAGTTTTAAAAATCAGCAAGCTTGGCAAGGGGATCTCTGCAAAATATGCTCACAGATATTTTGATGAACTTACCCTTGGTATTGATATAACTGCCCGCGATATTCAGAACCGCCATTCTGCTGCCGGACTTCCCTGGGAATTGTCAAAGTGTTTTGACGGAGCCGCACCGACCGGAAAGTTTGTCCCTGTAAGTTCAATAAGCGACATGAAGAATCTCGGATTCAGGCTCGAAATTAATAAAAAAGTCGTCCAGAAAGGTAATACTTCTGATATGATCTTCGATTTTAATGAGATAATTGCCTATGTGTCAAGGTTTTTTACCCTTAAGACCGGAGATCTTATTTTTACCGGCACACCATCCGGTGTAGGACCGTTGAAAAAGAATGACAATCTTGTTGCTTATCTGGGTGATGAGGTTGTCCTGGATTTCAATATTAAATAATTACTTCAATTCTTTCCTGATAACAGCTGCTGCTTTTTCAGCGTAGTTGTCTCCCGCCAGCCTGTGTTTGATAAGCAGTACATCTATAAAATCAAGAGCTTTCCGTACCGTCTTTGATCTTTTCCTGTGAACATGCCCTTTTTCAGGATGGGTATTAAGAAATGAGGGACCTGAGAATTTTCTCGAGAAGAACGGGAACATTAGTCCGAAAGCATTCGACCAGGCCTCCCGTCTGTTTTTGCCTCCGGTCCCGTGAGAATTATCATCCTTATCAAGAAGGTCGTCAAATACAATTTTGCCTATTATGCCTTCTTCCTGATAATCAATAAGTTTCTTATACAGCTCCGATTCTTTTGAGATGATGCTTGATCCGAGTCCCAGGTGTATAAGTTTCCTGAAATGCACCCTCTCCCTGTTCTGCTCAGCCAAATAACATGCAGTTTGTGCGGCTACAATGCTGCCTGTGCTCGAGGAAACAAGAACCATCTGTATGTCGGGATTATATCCGTTGGAGAAAATCTGTTGTGTGGCAGTCTTTATTATCCTGTTATTTTGTGGATTTTTAACAGGACGCTGGCAATTATTAAGTGTCCACATTACATTTATCGCATCGAGATTAAAATAAATGTCCCTGATAAAATCAAATTCATTTTCCATGATTTCCTTCATTAGTTTTATGAAGGATCCTGTAAAAGTGTTGAACCTGTTATTCCTGGCTTCACCGCCTGCGAAAAACCAGACCATATATTGTTTGCTCGTAATGGCTGTATCGTTGTTTGTAACGTTTGACTTCATATAAAGATCAGGTTCAAGAGTGGGTAAATATATGATAAAAGTTATATTGGATATTAATTAAACCAGTAAGATAATTTTACTACCAATCCCCGGTTCTTTACTCTGTAGTCAGCAGGGAAGGAGTTTTCAGTATATACGATAAACAGATCGGATACAGGTGCAAAGCGCCACTGGAATCTCAGGTTAATGTTAAGGTTATCAATCTGGTTATTATACTGTAT
>CAZKWD010000233.1:0-4149 GCA_964556175.1 uncultured Rikenellaceae bacterium | reverse complement strand
TCCTTGAAATCATCCTTATAGGTGTTAGCTCTATTCCAACCGGACATTTCTGGTCGCATCTTCCACACATAAGGCAATTGTACGCAATATCATAAACATTTTCATGGTTGCGAAGGCCCTTGAGAAGGTATGCAGCCTGGATATTTGTGATCCCGGCTGAAAAATTAAGCTGGCATGCATCGATACATATACCGCATGAGGAGCATGAATAGATCTGCATTTCCTTATAAGCACCAGGCTGGTCACCTGTTCTTATTCCTGAGTTGCGTGCAAATATCAGGAACAGTTCTGTCGGGATATGCATATACCTTGTAAGAGGCAGCAGGATAAAGAAAACTCCAAGCGAGAGTGAATAGAGCCACCAGAACGGGTAAGCAAATTCCCTGGCCGGCAGAAAAGAGGCCAACATGCTTCCGAGTGATCCTGTAAGGAAACTGCCTGTACCGTAGGCTCCGCTGGTAAAACTTTCTGCTATAAGACGGCTTGGAAAAATAAGCCACAGTGAGGTCAGGGCAACTTTATCGAGAATTCTCAGTTTCGTGGTTTTCTTCATGCCCACTACCTGTGAAGAAAATCTTTTTATAATTGCCAGAAGCAGGCCTGCCAGGATAAAGGCCAGTATAAGGTCCATCCAGAATGAATAGACCGCCTCAAAACCGGACCTTCCATGTTCAGGATTAAAAAACTTGAAGAAAATGGCTTTATATGGAGCATTAAGATGTTTCTCACCAAAAAAATCAGCTTCTATGGTACCGAAAAGAATAAGCAGAAACCATCCGAATGCAAGACTCATGTGCATAAAACCAAGCTTGAAGTTGGTCTTAAGAATTTTCCTGTGGATCAGGCTTTCGAGAAATATCTCCTTTAAACTATGACCGAATGCCCTGCCAAAGAAACCACGCTGAAGCCTCAGCTTGTCCGGTCTCGAAAGCTCATTGAACCACATGACACTCCTGGCCACTGCATACAGAAGAATGAAATAGAGCCCGATATTAAAAGGTATGACAAATGGATCAAACTGCATTATTCTCTGTTTTTTGAAGCGCCTGTTTCGCAAGCGTTATCACATTGCGTGTATTTACTCCCCGCGGACATACAAGGATGCATTTCCCGCAAAGCATGCACTTTCTGATATTTTCACGTACATATTCATTTTCACCCCTCTTAAGATAGATTTGCAGTTCCCTGAGGCTAAACCTGGTAAAAGTGGCTGTTGTACAGGTAGCTGAACAGCAACCGCATTCTATGCATAATCTGAATGTCGGTTCATGATCGGCAATGTATTCAGCTATGCTCTTGTCATTGGCATCATAATCAATATGTCTCTCCTTTAATATGGCAAAGCCGAATTTTTCCATATCATTTTATTCCATTTCTCAGGTAATCAACTACATCTGAAACTGCAGCTCTTGCATGTGATATTGTTTCGGTTACGTTTAATGGTGCGGTACACGTACCTGCATAGAATACTCCTTCAATATTGCTTCTGTTACTGCCAAAGTGATGATCGGCAGGTGCAAAAAAACGATTTTCTCCTGTCAGCAGACCTGTTGCATGTGCAATTTTACTGCCGCCATCGGACATTTCCATACCGGCCATCAGTACCAGCATATCAAGTTCCATCTTCAGTGGTCTTCCGATAAGCGTATCTTCAACCTTGACAACCAACTTATTATTTATATTTTCTGACACCTCGGATACTTTCCCCCTGATATAATTAATTCTGTATTTTTCCTGTGACTCACGGTATAATTCCTCATACAGGGCGCCGCCCATCCTCATATCCATATAAAAACAGAAGATCTTTGCATTGTCTATATGCTTTCTTACCTCCATAGCCTGTTTCACTGCAGTTACACAGCACAATTTTGAACAATAGAGGTTCCCGACCTTTTCATCACGTGATCCGACGCAATGGACAAAGCCAATTTTTTCCGGGATCTCCCCGTTCACCCTTTTTATACTGTTTTTTCTGAACATTGACTCCAGATCTGCGGATGTTATGACATTGTCATAGATACCATAACCATATTCTTCTTTTCGTTCGCTTTTGAAAAGATCAAACCCTGTTGCCATTATTATTGCATCAGCAGGTCTTTCTTTCCCGTCATCAGTTCTGATAATAAATGTTTCATTAGTTTTCTCGAAATTTTCTACAGCTGTTCCTGTTATAAGCAGGATATTGTCATGTTTAATCTGTTTCTCAAGATATTCAATAACCTCTGCGCTGTCACGACTGTTGGGGAATAGATGGTACCAGTCTTTAACATGGCCACCTGTATTTGCCTCTTTTTCAATTAATGTCACATAATATCCGGACCTTGCCAGCTGTCCTGCAGCTTCCATTCCGGCAGCTCCGCCTCCTACTATGACTATTGTTTTTTTCATCTCAGGCATTGATCAGGTTTTCAGGAACAGGCATCTGTTTTCCATCAATGGTCCTGAATTTGTCTTCAGGATCGTAGTCAATACCAAGTTTCTTTAAAAGAGGCTCGGACTGGACCATATGGTATTGCAAACCAAGGTTCCATGGATTGTAGCCCATTACAAGACCGGCAAGCTCCTCATATGTAAGCACGGGAATAGACTCTCCATTTTCACCATATACTGTACCGTCCATTTCCTTTATGGTATATTGCCATTTGTCCATGAACATAGTACAGCCCGGACAGTTTGTAAGGACCAGGTCAGGTTTAAAGGGTTCCATCGACGAGAATTTTTTTACGGTATTTGATAACGAGTAGCCCCTGTTAGCCTGAACAAGATACTGTCGGAATCCAAAACCGCAGCAATGCCTCCTTTCAGGATAATCGACCACATTTCCTCCCCATGCTTCGATCATTCCACCCAGGACATTCGGAAATTCTGCTCCACCCACTCCGTACCTGGGAAACATCTTCGAATAATGACAACCTATATGTTCGACGACATTAAGCGGAGCACCCGTTTGATGGTTGATAAGCCTGTATTTAGCTTTTTCTGCTATGTCATTCCTGAATTTATAAATGATATCACTGGTATGTGCCATATTTTCAGGAACATCGAACTCCCTTCCGGTAGCTTTATAAAGATATTCCCTGGTTTTTTCAAGTTCTTCCGGAAAATGTTTCCAGGTCTCAATTATTTCAGTATAGATCCCGAACGATGTCACACATGAAATAGCAATATTCTTGTATCCCGCCTCTTTCATCAGGGCAAAATGGCGTGCTACAACTGTCATGATAGTAGAGAGCGGTACGATATCCGAATGATAGCCGATTCCGGTACATGTTGTATGAGAAGGATTCTCATAAACATCCTTTCCAAGAACTTCTCTCATAAAATGCAAAAAGAACTGTTCTGATCCCGGGAAAAAACTCTGCCTTATGCATGATCTGACATAAAAGAAATGATCATCGGCGATCTCTTTCTGGTAATCAGACCATATCCTCTTTTTACCCTCTGTCTTCATAATCAGGATTTCTCGTGGTGTTTTTTGTTATTGGCAGTAAAAACCTCTATAAAATACTCATTATCAATACCCTCACTATCATACTCAAGGCCCATTTCACTGGCTTTTTTCTTCGAATGTATCTCAATATCATTGAAGAGTTCAGATCCTCCCGTAACTTCGAATATTTTCTGAAGCTCCTCCCTGGCATCATCAGGGATCTTTCTGAGCGGTCCTTCTCCCAGTTCATTTATCTGTCCGCCAAGACGTTCATATACATCATTTGAATTTTCGAGGATATACTTCCAGATTGGGCCCTGCTCAAGATGCATTTCAGGACTGACTGCATATGACGCCACGCAATAGCCATATTTGAAGATATTCTCACCTACAGTCCGTTTTATTGCAAACTGTTGTCTTCCTTTTTCCGATTCGGTAAAAAATCCAAGTTTTTGTGAGAGAGTTCTCAGGGCCATTACCACAAAAGCCGGGGTATTTCCCCTGGGGCATCTTGTTTTACACGACATGCACTCACCGCAATACCATATAGTTTCCGACTTAAGAAGATTTTCAATCTCTTCATTGGTCCCTGATTGTACAAGGTCAACTATTTTCCGGGGATCATAGTCATAGAATTCAGCAGCCGGGCAGATAGCAGTGCAGATACCACAGTTCATGCATGCATTCAGTCCTTCCTTAAACCTGACATCCTGCATCAG
>CAZKWD010000232.1:0-4180 GCA_964556175.1 uncultured Rikenellaceae bacterium | reverse complement strand
ATGCTGACCGATGGATTGAAATACAAGAACAGGGAAGAGGATATAAAAAATCTGGATGTTGCTGAGTTGGTGGCACAGTCGTTGGGATTATGAAAAGTTGGCAGTTGGCAAAACAAGCAACAAGCAACAAGTAACAAGCAACAGTTAATAAGAAACGATAATTTTAATATCAAAGAATAATGGAAAACAAAAAAGTCCTGAAAAGCGGTGAGTTCCTGGTAGCCGAAACTGATCCGCAAAATGTTTTTATACCCGAGGAATTTAATGAGGAACAACTGATGATTGCCCAGTCATGCCGTGATTTCCTTGAGGCTGAAGTTTATCCTGTGATGGCTGATCTTGAAAAAAGCAACAGGGAGCTTATGAAAAACATCTTAAAGAAATCGGGTGAACTTGGATTAACGGGAATCCCTGTACCGGAGGAATTTGGTGGATTCGGACAATCTTTTGTTACTCAGATGCTTGTTGCCGAAGCAATTGGAGCCGGTTATTCATTCTCTGTTGCATATATGGCACATAGCGGAATCGGAACACTTCCCATAGTCTATTACGGAAACGACTACCAGAGGCAGCATTATGTGCCTAAGCTTGCTGTAGCTGAATACATTGGATCTTACTGCCTCACTGAACCAGGTGCCGGAAGTGATGCCAATGCAGGTAAAACTAATGCGGTACCTTCTGAGGATGGTAAATATTATATCCTTAACGGCCAGAAAATATGGGCCACCAATGCAGGATATGCTGATACACTTATAGTTTTTGCAAAAATCGAAAATGACAGGGTTCTCAGTGCTTTTATAGTGGAGAGTAAATACCCGGGTGTTGTGATAGGACCTGATGAACATAAAATGGGTATTAAAGGATCATCAACAACACAGATATATTTTAATGATGTGAAAGTACCTGTGGAAAACCTCCTGGGTAAAAGAGGTGAAGGATTCAGAATAGCGCTTAATATCCTTCACATGGGAAGAATTAAACTTGGTGCCAGTGTCCTGGGTGCAGCAAAAAAAGCAATTACCGACTCTGTGAAATATGCCAATGAACGTAAACAGTTTGGAGTGCTGATCTCAACTTTCGGTGCTGTAAAACATAAACTTGCCGAACAAGTAATAAAACTATTTTCCACAGAATCAGCAGTCTACAGGGTAAGTAAAGATATAGATGATATGATGAATAAACTGAAGGTAGATTGCGTCGATACAGGACGTGCATCAATAGAAGCTATAAGTCACTATGCCGTAGAAGCGGCAATCCTGAAGGTTTTCGGATCGGAAATGCTCGATTTTGTAGCTGATGAGGCTGTACAGATATTCGGAGGTATGGGATACTCAGCTGAAATGGATGTGGAAAGAGGTTACCGCGATTCAAGAATTAACAGGATATTCGAAGGGACAAATGAAATAAACCGGCTTCTTGTTGTTGACACGGCAATGAAAAGAGCCATGAAAGGCGATTTCGATCTTTTCGGTAAAGCTGAGGCACTCTTTAATGAACTGGATAAAATAACTCCTGACGAGGTGAAGGAAGAACAATATTTTGAAGAAAAATCGAGGTATATAAGCAATTTTAAAAAGGTGATCCTGGTCTGTATACATGTAGCAGTAAAGAAATTTGAAAGGAAACTTATCTATGAGCAGGAAATACTGAACAATATAGCTGATATGATGATGGAAACCTATGTTTCAGAATCTCTGTCACTAAGGGTGGCCAGGCTTGAAACAATGAAAGATGACATTACGGTATATAAGGATGTTCTTGATGTAAATATCTATGATACAGCTGAAATTATCAGGAAATCGGCCTGTGATGCAGTCTTTTCACTTGATTCCGATGAAGATGATGCACAGGTAGTCAAAGCAATAAATAGCCTGACAATGGTTAAAGGAATAAATGTAAAAGAAGCCAGAAGAAGGATAGCAGATAAACTGATTGAGGACAATTCTTACAGGTTCTGAATATGATAAAACTTAGTTTAAGGTCACTGTTGCTGATCTCCTTTCTTTTTGCAGCTTCATCATTATTTGGGTCTTTAAGTGGCAGCAATATTCAGGATACTATCCGATATGCTTCCCCTTTTGCAGAAGCTAATGAAGCCTGCTTTAAATGCCATTCACTGAGGCGATTTGAATATACTGATGAAGTCTCGGGTAAGCAGAAAAGAGGTTTGATGCTTCCCTTGATGATTCTTGGCAAACAACAATTTTACGAATCAAATCATAAAAGCTTCAGCTGTACTGACTGCCACTCACATGACTTTGCCATTTATCCTCATCCCGAAGAGTTGAAGTCCGAGTTGCATTTTAACTGCCTTGATTGTCATGGAGGCGATCCCTCTTATGCAACATTTAAGTTCGAAGAAATTGATGCTGAATACAGGAAGAGTGTTCATTTCAGTTTAGAGGAAAAAGGATTTACCTGCTGGAATTGCCACGATCCACATAGTTACAGGCTTATGGCCAGAAACAGTAAAAACATTCAGGAGACTGTTTTATACGATAATACAATTTGCCTTGATTGTCATTCTGATAATTTCAGATTCCGAAGTTTTTCTGACAGGCCAAAAGTTAACCTTAAAAAGAGTCATAAATGGCTCCCGAATCGGGTTACACACCTAAAAAGCCTGAGATGTATAGACTGCCATACCAGGATCAATGATAATATACTGGTTTCTCATTTAATAATACCGGGAGATGAGGCAGTAAGGGATTGTAATAAATGTCATTCAGATAAACCTGTCGCTATGAACACATTACTGATGATCAGGTCAAAGGATGATGATTTTAAAGAATTTAATAATGCCTCTGTATTAGCGGCATTAAAAATCATTGGTTCAGGCAGGAACAGATTTCTGAATAATCTGAGTCTTATTATTCTTGCTTCTGTCGCAGGAATTATTGCAATTCATATCTTATTCAGAATCATCAGAAAATAATAATAAGGAAAGCATATGTATTTATATTCTATATGGGTCAGGTTATGGCATTTTGTCAATGCACTGTTGATCATAATCCTTATTATCTCAGGGATGAGTATGCAATTTACCGGCAGTGATACTCCTTCTTTAACGGGTGGATTTGCAGGAGCAGTGAGATGGCATAATGTTGCTGCCATAGCGCTTATAATCAGCTATATAGGTTTTATTGCCGGCAATATTATTACAGGTAATGGCAAATATTACAGGATAAGCAAAAAGGATATCAATCCGGGTATGGGCAGGCAAATGAAATATTTCATCCATGGAATGTTTAAGAACGAAAATCAGCCATTTCCTGTTACACTTGAAAATAAATTTTATCCCTTGCAGAAAGTAATCCATGTGCTCATAATGTATTTTGCCCTGCCCCTGCTGATAATATCCGGATCAGTGTTAATGATCCCGGATATGACCATAATAAGGATCTTTGGCCCGGGTATGTTTATAGTTATGGATATTATTCATATTATTCTAGGATTATTGATTTCGCTGTTTCTGATAATTCACATTTATTTATGTACCATTGGACCAAAGCCCACATCTCTTTTCCGCGGAATAATAACCGGGTTTTACGGAGGTGATGAATAATAGATTATAAATTGCGTAAAAATTGTAATATACCGATAAGCCAGATTTTGTGATATGAAGATTGCCAGATTCCTTTTTTCACCCGTTTTTATGGGTATTCTGTTTGTCGTCTTTGCAGTTGCAATGGCAGTGGCAACCTTTATCGAAAATGACTTTGGCCCTGCAGCATCCCGAAGTTTGATTTATGATACAAGGTGGTTTGAGCTGATCCTGGTCCTTCTGGCTTTGAATCTTACCGGGCAGTTAATAAAGAATAAATTATTCAGGAAATCCAAAATACCCGTTGCACTTTTTCATCTTTCGTTCATACTGATGATCATTGGGGCCGGAATAACAAGATATTTCGGATGGGAAGGGACAATTCAAATAAGGGAAGGCGAGACCGTTAACACCTGCTATTCCAATGACCAATACATAGGTTACTCCGTTACTGATGATAATGGATCAATTATCGGTAAACATTCAGAGAAATACTCTTTTTCAGGCAGATTCAGACATAAGATAATGGCAGAAGATAAAAGGTATGAACTGATACTTTCAGCGGTGGTGCCTAATGCTATTGAATCTGTTGCTGACAACCCTGAAGGTGAGCCAATTGTCTCTTTTCTTGTTACT
>CAZKWD010000231.1:0-4182 GCA_964556175.1 uncultured Rikenellaceae bacterium | reverse complement strand
TTTCCCTGTTCACAAGATACCACCGTAAACGTTTTTTCATCAATGCTTTAAGTTCGGCATCAGGGAAAACAGGATGAAAGACAATTTCCCCGGCAAGCTCAAATATCTTCTCAATATGTCTGGTTATAAAAAAGATGATGAGACCAGCGCGGTCTTTTTCTGCATACAGGTTGTAAAATGCTCCGTGGAAATCAAGTAATTTATTTAGTTCCCGGGAACTGTAATTGCGGGATCCCTCGGTAAGCATCATATTTGTTGAAGATGAAAGCAGCGGCAGGTATTCCTGTATCTGTCCTGCATCGAAAGTAAAATCGACCCGCATAACATCCTCATTACCAGCTTCTATCAAATATACCGGAGACCCGTTGTTGAGTCGTACCATGGCAGGATTCTGGATCTTCCCCGGATTAACTGGCAAAACTTGTGGTTTAAGCGGAAATATAATACTCATTTTACTTTCTACTTGCTGATTTGTAGTAAAGGGTGCTGCAGTTTGACGGATCGAGATACTTGCGGGCTGCTTCTGTCACCATCATACTGTCAATTTTTTTGTATATATCAACCTCATTATTTATAAGGTCAGGATTACCTATCAGCTCATAAAAAGCAAGATTCATTGCTTTATTAAGAATAATGGTATTGGCAAAGACGTTTGAGGCTTCATACTTGTTCCTGACCTTTTCCATCTCGAGGGGAGGAGGACAGGAGCGTTTAAGAGTGTCAATTACTTTATTTACAGATTCTTCGGCATGACGGATATCAACATCTTTCATTAATTGGCCATGTAATATAATGAGGCCCGGATCAATGTCCGATGTAACATATGCGTTTATCTCGCTGAACAGTTTATTTTGCCTTACAAGTTTTGTATAGAGTCTGCCTGATTCTCCTCCGGAAAGAATATCTGTTAACAGGTCCAGAGTATAAAAATCATCGCTGGTGCGAGGTCCCGTATGCCATGCCATATATAAAGCGTCGGCGGGAACCTCTCTTTCCACAGTCAACATTCTTGCTTTGGTCTGCACCGGTTCGGATGGCACTTTTTTCGGTCTCACATCTCTTTTTTCAATATTTCCGAACCATTTCTCTGCCAGACTGATACCGCGACCGCAGGTTATATTTCCTGTCAGGCTCAGGATAGAATTATTGGGTGCATAATGAGAGAAAAAGAATCCCATTACTTTTTCCTGATCTGCATTCCTGATATGTGAAATGTTCATTCCTATTGTCGGCCAACGGTACGGATGTATCTTGTAGACAAGAGGCCGGAGCAGAAGCATTGCGTCTCCATAAGGCTGGTTTAAATAACGTTGATTAAATTCTTCGATTACAACGTTTTTTTGTATGTCGAGGTTTCTCTGCGAGAAATCGAGAAGGTTCATCCTGTCTGATTCGAGCCAGAAAGCAGTTTCAATATTTTCTGCCGGAAGAGTGACATAATAATCTGTAATATCGGTATTGGTGAATGCATTGTTCTCTCCCCCGGCTAAAAGCAGATGCCTGTCAAAATCCGGAATTCTTGCAGTACCCCCGAACATAAGGTGTTCAAACAGATGTGCCAGTCCTGTTGACTCTGGCTCTTCATCCTTTGATCCTACATAATAAAGTATGTTCATGGCTACAAGAGGTGTCGACCTGTCTTCATGTACAAGAACCTTTAGTCCATTATCAAGAGTATATCTGCTGTAATCTATCATATATCAATTACTACCGGTTGCCTGGACTTCACCTTTTTACAGGCTGACAAACTTAAGCAAAAAACTGTGAAGCAACAGTAATGTTTCTATATTTGTATCGCTATGTTCAGGACCAGATTTTTCAGGAATATTCTCCATCCACGTTTTGAACTCATCGATCAGGCTAAACTGGTATACCTGCTTAGTTTTGTAGTCGGGCTCTTAAGCGCACTTGCAGCTGTTATTCTGAAAAATACCATACATTATACACATCAGATACTTACAAGAGGAATAACCAGTGAATCAGGTAGTTATCTCTATCTGGCCTATCCTCTTTTCGGAATGTTGTTGGCCTTGCTGTTTGTAAGGTACCTGGTGAAAGATAACATAAGCCATGGGATAAGCAGGGTCCTTTTTGCTATTTCCAGGAAGAAAAGCCATATCAGGGTACATAACACATGGACCTCCATTGTAGCCTCGACACTTACAATAGGTTTTGGGGGATCCGTCGGTGCTGAGGCTCCGATAGTACTGACAGGATCATCAATAGGCTCAACTGTCGGCAGACTGTTCAGGTTGAATTACAGGAGCATTACCCTTTTGATAGGATGTGGTGCAGCAGGTGCTATTTCGGGGATATTTAAAGCACCTATTGCCGGAATAGTATTCACTCTCGAAATACTGATGCTTGATCTTACAATTTCATCAATAGTACCTCTTCTGATTTCATCGGTAACTGCAGCTACTGTAACCTATTTTTTGATGGGCGACCAGGTGCTTTTCTCCTTTAATATTACTGAGGCATTCAGTATCTCCAATATACCATGGTATCTCATTCTTGGAATATTATCGGGATTGATATCGCTCTATTTTTCAAAGATGACACTCTATCTTGAAAACAGGTATGAGAAAATAAAAAATGTATTTATCAGGCTTATCTCAGGGGGTATCATCCTTGGTATCCTTATCTATCTTTTCCCGCCGCTTTTTGGAGAAGGTTATGATACTGTTATGCTGCTGCTTCAGGGAAAAACAGAAACCGTTTTAAACCACTCTGTTTTCGAAAAATTCTCCGATAATTACCTGATGATCATCCTGTTCATGCTCTGTCTGGTGTTGCTCAAAGTATTTGCCAGCAGTTCAACAAATGGAGCAGGAGGTGTTGGCGGTATATTCGCTCCGGTATTGTTCCTGGGGGGTGTAAACGGATACCTCGTGGCAAGCCTTTTTAACAAATATTTTAGCATAAGCCTTCCGGATAACAGGTTTGTACTGGCAGGAATGGCAGGGATGATGGCAGGAGTTATGCATGCCCCCCTTACTGCGATCTTCCTTATTGCAGAGATTACAGGAGGGTATGACCTGCTTATCCCTCTTATCATTACTTCAACAGCGGCTTATATAACGACCAGGAGTTTCGAACGGCACTCTATTTACCATGTTCAGCTGGCCCGGAAAGGAGAGCTTATAACACATGATAAGGATAAGACAGTACTTGCTTTAATGGACTGGAAAAAGGAAATAGAAACTGATCTGCAAACAGTAAGAGGAAATGATACCCTGGGAGATCTTGTAAAAGAGATTTCAAAATCAAAACGTAACCTCTTCCCTGTAGTTGATGAATATAATGTTCTCGAGGGAGTTGTCTCACTGGATGAAGTAAGGGAAATAATGTTCAATCAGGAATTGTATAACACGACATATGTAAGAGATCTAATGACAATTCCACCATCCTATATCGACAAAAGAGAGAGCATGGAAAAAGTAATGGAGACATTCCGCATGACAGGTGCCTGGAACCTGCCTGTGCTTGACAATGGGTATTATGTTGGATTTATTTCAAAATCAAGGATATACACGACTTATCGCGAATTACTGGTCCAGTTTACTGAAGAATAAAATATAAATTAAGTTATTATGGAAAGAGACAGTTTTGTTTTTGATCTTATTGAGAAGGAGCGGCAACGGCAGCTTAATGGCATAGAGCTCATAGCTTCCGAAAATTTTGTGAGTCCCCAGGTTCTTGAAGCGATGGGGTCGGTTTTAACAAACAAATATGCTGAAGGTTATCCTGGTCGTCGCTATTATGGAGGATGTGAAATTGTTGATCAGACGGAACAGGCGGCTATTGACAGGCTTAAGCAGCTCTTCGATGCTGAATATGCAAATGTGCAGCCTCATTCCGGCGCCCAGGCTAATATGGCTGTTTTCATGACTATTCTTAAACCCGGAGATATTTTCCTGGGATTAGATCTTTCGCATGGAGGACACTTGTCCCACGGATCTCCGGTAAATTCATCAGGGATACTTTACCGGCCTGTTGCATATGGCGTGAGAGAAGATACCGGAATGGTCGATTATGAAAAGATGGAAGAGATTGCACTCAGGGAGAAGCCTAAGGCGATCATCGGCGGTGCCTCGGCTTATTCACGCGAATGGGATTATGAGAGAATGCGTAAGATAGCTGATATGATCGGAGCAATTCTTATGGTCGACATGGCACATC
>CAZKWD010000230.1:0-4205 GCA_964556175.1 uncultured Rikenellaceae bacterium | reverse complement strand
TAACTACTATTTTAGTCATATATTTAACAGCTACTCTTCTTTTAACACTATTGGCTTGCAGTGAAATTGAGAATTCAAGCAAAGAAAGAGTTTTTCATGTCGATTTAGAAAATTGTAATACTTTTATTGATCTTAAGCTAAGTAATCTTATTGATAGTTGCCGGCTGGTTCCCTTAGAAACCACAGATGAATCATTGCCGGGTAATATCAGATATCTTTATATTAGTGATGATCTTATAATAATTACTGACAAAAACTGAAATTTAAATACTTAATCTATGAAAAGAGTATTTCTCATAACTATCATCTATTTATTTTCAGTAAATCTGTCATTTGCACAGAATGATATCCTGAATTCAAAGATCAATATGATGTTTTTAAATGGAAAATATGAGAAAATCATTGATACATGCAAACTCATATTAGCCGGTGACAGTTTAAATGCAAATCTCTATTACATTCTGGGATTAGCTTATCAGAACTCTCTCGATGATGATCAATGTTTGAAGTGCTTTTCCAAAGCAGCTAATCTGAATCCTGATAACAGGTTATATAGTTACTCCCTGGCAAAAGAATACTATAATAAGGGCAAAATAAAACTGGCCAAACCTCTTCTGGATAAACTATGTTCCTCAGATTCATTGAACTGGATATATGCATATTATCTTTCAGGTATATATATGCAGTCAAACAGATTCGATGATGCAATTACTATTTACCGCAGGTTTCTAAAGCAGGAGCCCAATAATCATGTTTATATTGATAAATTAGCTTTTGCATATTTAAAAAAAGGAAACATGCAGATCGCTACCGACCTGTATAATAACTCCTTAGCTATCAATAATAAAAATATAACAGCAATAAAGAACCTCTCTGTTCTTTATGCATCAACGGGAAATCAAGATACGTCAATTCAAATCCTGACCAGGGGTATCGAAATTGATCCGGATGACATGGATCTGTATGTCCGGCGTGCTCAGCTTTATTATTTAAAGAACTATACAAAACGAGCACTTGATGACTATCTGGTTGTTTTAGCTTCAGGTGATTCTTCAAAGCTATACCTGAAGAGAGCCGGAATCGGATATTCTTATAACCTGCAACCAGAAAAAGCTCTTCCATACCTGTTACTGGCATATGAAGCCGATTCATCTGATTATGAAACTTGCAGCTACCTTGGGCAATGTTATTCCAGAATCAACAATATGAAAATGAGTATATACTATTATAACAGGGCTATCAGAATCCTTACTCCTGTTGAGAAACAGTTGGGACTCACATATGGATTAAATGGAGACTCTTATTACAACATAAAGGATTACCAGAATGCAGCTGCAAATTATTTAAAAGCCCAGAACCGATACCCTGATCCGAATAATTATATGAAAATTGCCAATATCTATGATGATAAACTTAACGATAAAAAGAACTCGATAATCTATTATCAGATGTTTCTTGAAAACTTAAAAGATGCTAAAAGGACTTATACATCAGAATACATCGAAGCAATCGAAAAACGACTCGAATATTTGAAAAAAGAGATTTCTGAAGAAAAGTAATTATAGAGTTATTATGTTCCCACATGAAACCTGACATCACTAATCCGAAAGACAGAATAAGAAAAAAATTGATAGATTAAGAATTTTCTGTTATTTATAATATCTTTACCTATTAATCTAGTTGCTTGTCTTATTATTTAGTCGTATATTTGTTTAAATCATAATCCAAATAACCATGAGGTATGTGCTATTATTAATTTTAACGGCCATCATCATCTGTTCCTGTGGGAGAAAGAGCTTAAGCCCGGATGATGTTATTGATCTGTTTGATTCACCCAGATCAGAAATTAAAAATCTCTCTGAGATTGCCACCGATGTAGAATATATTCCTCTACAAACTACAGAAAACTCGCTTATCCGTTTCATCAATGATATAAAGACATTTGGTGATAATATCTATATTTTCACTTCTTCACAGGTACTTTGTTTCGATAATTCGGGCAACTATCTTTATAATCTTGATAAACAAGGGAGGGGACCTGAAGAATATACATTTATATATGACTGGGATATAAGTCCGGAGAATAAGGTCCTGATTATACTTATCAGAGGTAAAGCACTGATCTATAATGAGACCAATGATGGTTTTGTGTATTCAAAAGCTTTGAATTTCAAGGATCAACCATCAAATATAGATTTAAGTCCTGATCAGAAACATATCCTTTGTTCATATGGTTCCACCATGGGTAATGAACCTTTCAGATATGTCCTTTTGAATCTTGATGGTGATACATTAAAGACCATATCAAATAATTACAATTATATTAAAAATACTAAGTTTACATTTGCTGCAAAATTTGAAAACATTTCATTCAATTCTAATAATACACTACACTTTAAATATTTGTTATCCGATACTGTTTCTACCCTTGATCAATCAAACGCCATTCTACCCTATATCCGGTTTGATTCACACGAAAAACAAATTACATTAGAAGCTTTAGCTAATTTTTCTGAGGATACATTTTCCAAATACCTTTATGTTGGTACAATATTGGAGACTTCGCGATATTTGTTTTACAGGTACTATAATGAAAAAACCTTATATTTAATAGCCCTGGATAAAATCACTCATGAAAAAAAGAATATATCCACTACAATGGCAGGGAATCAGCCTGAATTTATAAATGATGATATAATAGGAGGAGTCGATTTTGAACCAAAATTCTGCATTGATAATATTTTATACTCGTGGGTAAATGCAATAACACTGAAAGATTATGTTACGAGTGAAAAATTTAAAAATTCAATTGTAAAGAATCCCGAAAAGAAAGAAGATATTCAAAAACTGGCTGATTCTCTTGATGAGGCAGACAATCCGGTTCTTATTGTTGTAACTCCAAAGAAGTAACATATTTATTTAATTGTAAAAAATACAATAAAACCGCGGAACATAAAATATTAACACTGAGTATTGATATAATAATTGATAATTTCAATCCATAAAGAAGTTACTAACAATATTTCTTCAATGATTAATAAAACTTATAACGTATGAAGACACACATTATCTATTTTGTAGTAACAGCATTATTACTGGCTGGTTGTAGAAATACTGACCATGATAGATCAATGCTGCCTTATAACATTGATCTTGAAAAGGGTATTAACAATATCAATTCAATGCCTTTGAGCACATTAGGGAGTAAACTGGAATATATTCCGCTTGAGACTGATCCTGATTGTCTAATAGAAACTATATCAAATGTATCGGTTACCGATTCATTCATATTCGTAAGTGTTCGTGACCGATTGTTGCTTTTTGATTTAAAAGGCAATTATATCAGGCAAATCGGTTCAACCGGCAGAGGACCGGGCGAATATCCAAATGTGGGGAATTTCATTGTTAATAAAACCCAAAAAGAAATATATGTTCTCTCTTCACGAATAGTGCTCGTATATGATTTTGAAGGTCAGTTCAAAAGAGATTTCAAAATAGATTTCCCGAGCAGACAGTTCATAATGGATAAAAACGATAATCTGATTCTTCATCCTTTTAATCTTCCTCAACCCTCTGATGATCCTGTTTATAGCTGGTACATTTATGATAAGACAGGCATGATCAGGACAAAACTCTCAAATACACTAACAAGAGTCAATGGTGGAGTTATAGTACCCTTTTCACCACTTTATATTTATAATGGCACTCCCCATTTTATGGAGTTTGGAGTGGATACATTGTATAATTATTCCAATAATGAAAAAATGCCATATGCAATATTTCATTACGGCAAAATCAAATACCCACCTGATCCTACAATGGATGAAGTACCCGGTATTGATGGTAAGATTTGGATAAGTGATGTCCGGGAAACAAAAAAAATATTATTTATTAATGTCTGGTGGGATCTGTCTGATTCAATTTCGAATTGCGTTTTTGATAAAACATCATCTACTTTTACTGTTCTGAAGGATAACAGTTTCGATAATGATATTGACGGCGGTATGCCTTTCTGGCCAAAACAGATAATAAACGATAATATCATGATAGATCATATAGATGCTTTTGATCTGATTTCTTACGCTAAGGATAATCAAACAGGTAATAAAATAGAATCAAAACAATTAAAAGAAGTAGTTGAAAAGTTAACTGAAACCTCAAATCCGGTTCTGATAGTCTTAAAGAAGTAACAGAAAAATTATAAG
>CAZKWD010000229.1:0-4223 GCA_964556175.1 uncultured Rikenellaceae bacterium | reverse complement strand
TCGGAATAAATTATTATTTACTTAATCTCGTTGTGCTATGAGTAATTTTGAAAACCTTAAAGTATGGCATAGAGCCATTGATCTGGCTGTATCAATCTACAAATTGACTGACGATAACAGGTTTCTTCAAAAAGATTTCGGATTGAAAGATCAGTTGAGAAGAGCATCAGTAAGTATTTCCATTAATATTTCTGAAGGAGATGAACTGGGCAGTGATAAACAGGCCATTAGACAATTCTATATTGCAAAAGGATCTACAGCTGAGTTATATACCCAAATTATAATAGCTTACAAAATCAGATACATTCAAGAAGCTGAAAAGGATTATCTTATAAATGAATGTAAAGGTATTTCAGGCATGTTGACAAACCTTATTAAATCGAGATATTCAGATTAAAACACTCTCTAACTGAACTGTTAGTCGTGTGCCCGGCGCCCGGCGCCCTGTGCCGTGAGCCGTGTACCGTGCGTCCTGCGTCGTGCGCCGTTATTCTATCAGATTATTCCTTATCGCATATATTGTCAGCTCAGCATTCTTCTTCATCCCCATTTTCTCAAGGATACGGGTACGGTAAGTGCTTACTGTTTTATCGGAGATAAAAATTTCCTTTGAGATTTCCATAACAGATTTACCTTTTGCCAACATGACCATTACCTGGAATTCCCTTTCCGAGAGCTTCTCATGAGGCAACCTGTTACCGGAATCATACCCGTTAAAAGCCAGTTTTTCTGCAAAAGCATTTCCAATATATCTGCCACCTGATACAATTTTCCTGATGGCATGAGTTAGCTCTTCGAAGGCATTGTCTTTTGAAATATACCCTGAAGCACCAAGTTTAAATGCATGAACGGCATATTGCTCCTGAGGATGAACACTAAGCATCAGGACACGGATTTGCAAATTCCTCTCTTTTATTTTCTGCAACACATCCAACCCGCTCATTCCCGGCATTGAAACATCGAGAATTACAAGGTCAAAACTTCCATCTTTGATTTTTGCCCACGCCTCATTACCATTTACAGCTTCATCTATCAGTTTAACTTCATCGAGAGTCTTTACATATTGTTTAAGTCCTTCGCGAACTATTGAATGATCGTCGGCAATTAGTATTTTCATAATGAGTTCCTCCCTATTTGGTAATAAAAACAGTCAGTTTTGTTCCTTTACCTTCTTTTGCTGAAACTACAAACTTTCCGCCAAATTGACGCACCCTTTCACGCATATTGATTAAACCCAGGGAATTGTATGATTCAATCTTTTCCTCAGGTATACCAATTCCATTATCATGAATGGTCAGGGTGATACGTTGTTTGGATTGATGGAGAATTATACTGACAGATGAAGCATTGGCATGCCGGATTACATTTGTTAAAGCTTCCTGAAGTACACGGAAAAATGCGAGGTTCTTTTGCGAATCATCAAAGGTTGAATTATCAAGCTTTAGTCTGCATCTGATTCCGGTTCTCTTCTCAAATTCGTCGCAATACCATTCGATGGCAGCAGATAACCCAAGGTCATCGAGAATCCCCGGACGCAGGTCTGATGAGATACGCTGTACATCTTTAATTGTTTTTGAAATCAGTTCAATCATACCCTGAAGTTTTGCTGCAGCTTCCGGGCTGATATTTTTTATATCTCCGGTCATCCAGTTCATATCCAGCTTTAAAGCGGTAAGTGACTGACCTATCTGATCGTGTATTTCCCTGGAGATCACAGCTCGTTCGTTCTCGCGGATCTCTTCAAGGTGCCTGTGGAGATCCTCCAGTAATTTCTTTGATTTTCTGATCTCTTCTTCTGCCAGTTTACGTTCAGTGATCTCAAATATATACCCCTGTATCTGAACGAGCTGATCATATTTATCAAACTCTCCAACCACATTTTCCATGATTATAATCGTTTTCCCTTCTCTATTCTGAAGCTTTTGTTCAATCATTTCGGGTTTTTTCTTTTTCCGGAGTTGATTAAGAAAATATTTTCTTTCCTGCGGGGTCTTATGCCATCTGAAATCTGAATCGTCAATAATTTCTTCAACTGTTTTATATCCCAGTATTTCTGCAAATGCATGATTGCACATAACAATCTTCCCATCGAGGGTGATGACGTAATCACCTGTAAGATCATTCTCAAAGAAATTACGGTATTTTTCCTCACTTTTATATAGCGATTCCTTCGCTTTTTCACGCTCGGTGATGTCCCGAATAATTGCATGCGCGGTTCCATCTTCGAGGGCTCCTATGTTGATTTCAACTGGAAAAAGTGATCCATCCTTTCGTCGCATCAAACGCTCAAAAAACATCGTTTCCCCTGCACGCATCGCACGAAACTCTTTCAGGCGACTGCGGCCAACAGTAATTTCCTCAGTTGGATAAGTATCAACAGTTTTCATCTCACACAACTCGTCTTCCGAATATCCAAGCATTTTCTGCCCTGTCTGATTCACATAAAGCAGATTCCCTTCCGCATTCACAACAAAAATTATATCGGGAGCCTGCTCTATCAGATTGCGATACTTCAACTCGCTCTTCCGCAGCATCTCCTCAGTCCGCTTGCGCTCGGTGATGTCATTGTAGATGATCTGAAACTGCCTGACGCCGTCCCAAAAAACTTCCTTACGGAAAACCTGGAGATGACGAATTTCTCCATTTTTCCTGACGATGTTGATTTCATAATTGGTGGCACTTAAATCACCGTGTTCTCTCTGGCGCTTTCTTTCCTGAGCCTGCATATAGCTTTCCGGTGTATAGCGATCCTTTAAAGGTGTTTTTTGCAGTTCCCTGAGACTATTGTATCCGTAGAAATCCAGAAGAATCTTATTAGTATAAATCGTATTACCCTCTATCGTGACAATACACACTCCCATAGGGGAATCATCCAGAGAATTACGAAAGTTCTCTTTCTCAAGGTGCAGCGCCTCTTCTGCCAGCTTGCGGTCAGTGATGTCGCGGGCAATGGATTGTACTGATTGGACTGACCCGTCAGGATCAAATTCAGGCACGAATTTGGTATTAAAGTATCGAAGACCATCCGATGTTTCAAAGGTGTCTTCCACATCGACAATCTGGCCGGTTTCGAAGACGGTTCTGATACGTTTCTCCCATTTCCCGGCTTCCTCTTCGGGGACACCGATTTCTGCAATGGTTTTTCCGATATACTCACAGGGCAAATAGAGACCGGCTTTAGCAGCTATCTGATTCACATATAAATGCCGACACTGCCTGTCGAACCGTGCGATCAGATCGGGCGAATTTTCAGCCAAAGACCGGTATTGTATCTCGGAACGTTGCAGTTCTTCCTCCACCCGCTTACGCTCGGTGATATCCTGTGCAAAACCTATCAGACCGAGAGGGATGCCATTTTTATCAAGAATTGGAATCTTATCCGTCTGTACCCATCTTATACCGCTTGCGGATTCATATTGTTCTATTATATTTAATTTAGGACGCCCTGATTTAAAAACTTTCTGGTCATCGTTTGTCATACTTTGTGCAATCTTGTCGGAATAAATGTCAAAGACTGTTTTTCCTACAAATTCATCTTCAGGCATTTTAATCGCTTCTGCATGTGCTTTATTGACGCGTATAAATTTACCTTCTTTATCTTTATAGAAAACTATGATTGGGGAGGAATCGTTAATGATCTTAAGTTCTTGCTGTTCTTTCTTCAGAATTTCTTCCAGTCTTTTGCGCTTGGTGATATCGTTAAACAGGATTGCGACATGCCGGTCTTTCGGTCGGCCAACACGGAATGCGTAAACATCATACCATCGGTTCAACTGCTCGGCACGATTCTGAAAGCGTAATGGCTGACCTGTTACAGCAATTTTTCCGTAGATTTCAAACCAACGCTCTTCGTGTTTCGGTTTAAGCTCGCGCATTCTCCTGCCTTTCGCATTAATGAGATCCGTTTGTCTCTCGAATGAAGGATTTATCTCCAGAAAACGATAATCGACCGGCTTTTCATTTTCGTCGAAAATTACTTCAACGATACAGAAACCTTCGTCAATCGCATTAAACAATGAGTGATAACGTTCTTCGCTCTCACATAGCTCCTTTTCCGCCTGCTTGCGCTCAGTGATGTCGCGGCCAATGCCCAGAAGACCTGTGATCATCCCTTTTTTCATCCGGGGGGAGGCCAGTACTTCTGTCCAGCCATAGTCCCCGGATTTTTTTCGTATACGCAGTTCAACCGCCTGAGCTGTGTGTCCCTTTAGCAAGTTCGAAAA
>CAZKWD010000228.1:0-4237 GCA_964556175.1 uncultured Rikenellaceae bacterium | reverse complement strand
TTATCCAAATTTGGTCGGCGTTGATTACCATTTTGTTATTATCTGTCCTGAAAGCAAAAGCTTTGTACAAATGGCACATGTCAAACATGGTTGGATTTATCCGGCTAAATTTATTTGTCAAAATTGATCCGTTTGACTGGCTGAACCATCCATTTTTACAGGATAAAGCATCACCGGGACAAATCCAGTTAGAGTTGTTTTAAAAACCTTAATGGGGATTGTTTTTGAAATTTTATTTTTTTGTATCTTAATTGTCTGATTATCTGTATCAAAAATCAGGAGTATTATTTATCTTGGACAGCACTGAATAAATGTAGTAGATTTTTAATCTTCAATGATATTTATATTATAGTAATAAAGGTAATAAGTAAAAAGGTTGCCACAAAACCATTAAAACTTTTAAAATTAAAAAGGAGTCCTTGATTTTTCTCATCAATAAAATGGATTACATTAGATAGGTTTACTTATAAAGACTGGCTTTTCTTTTAGTATTTAAGTAACAATCTCCTTCAGGCAGTTATAAGTTCCATTCTGCAATCTGTTTTACTTGCTCCATTATGATTAAGCAGATAAAAGATTCTAAAGATATTCCCTTAGGTTATCAGCAGTAGTAATCTCTCAGAAGTAGTCTTTAAATAGGAAGTTGATTTCTGGACTCATTTTTTACCACTATAAATCGTGGTAATTGGATTTTATTTTAACTTAATTAGGCTCGATAAATCCTGTTCCAGTAAGTTCGAAAACTCTCCTGCCAGCTCCACCTTCGCCCTCCGTAGCCGCCTCCCGATAGTTATGGGGACGGCGGAGAAGGAGGGCTTCGCCCTCTTCTCCGGCTACTCCGGGCTACGGTGGACACAGTACACTGAAGGTTGCGAAGGCAAGATTCGCCCTCCTTCTCCACATAGCCATGAAAACACTGCTATATAAAATGATTATCATTCCGGTCGTGATGTTGGTATTTCACGCTCCGGCCAATTCCCAGAACAAATTTGAAATATCTGGTGGTATAGGATTCCCGGAAACAATTGCAATTAAAATAAAATATGGTAATAACTTACAGATAGGGGTCAGCCAGGGATTCTGGTTATTTAGCATCCTAAATTCACCGCCGGAAATTATTAACGGCCCGACAATAGGAGAGATATATTATCATTTTTCCGGTCATTCTGAGTACAATGTGCCACCACCATGGTATATATATAGTGGACTTGCATTCAGGTTTGGTGAGGATTATCTTCTATTTTGTCCGAGAGCTGGCAGATCTTTTTATATTTCGGAGAGGTCGGGAGTCAATATTGACCTTGGAGCTTTAATCCCTTTGACCAAAAACTTCCTGGATAATATAAATTCACCGCTTTTACCATCGGGGAGCATTGGCCTGTTCTACAGATTCTAAATTCTTATTACAGTAAAAATTATACCATCATTCAGGAGAATGCTTTAATTGGTATCCTGAATATCTATCTTTGCTTTCAGTATAATATAATATAACAAACAATTATCAAATTCAGCGTTTACAACTCGCGGAATGGATAAAACCCAAAACAGACCGGTAATCCTTACATATTTATGCCTGACAGTATTTGTCTTTTTTAATACCATTACAAACAGCAACCTGAATGCTGCCATAATAAATTTAGCCGATTCAGTAAATAAGAAAAAGGATTTAACATTAATGGCCTTTTACCAGCAGGGCTGGGTGCTGCCTACAAACACATTTGTAAAAGGCAATAATATAAAACAGAAACCTATTAATGCTTTTCGGATCATCTCATTGGAACTATCAGTACAAACAAAAGGAGAGAAACTGTGGCAGCAACTATATAACTATCCGATGTTTGGTGCCGGCATAAATACAATACGGTTTATTAATGCTCCATACCTGGGAAAACCTGTTTCGGCTTACAGTACTCTATCCATCCCGCTTCTCCGGTGGAAAAGCTTCTCTCTTTATTCTGATTTTGGCCTTGGCCTTACATTCAACTGGGGGTCATACAGGGAAGACAAGTATAATATCGCTATAGGAACCGGACAGACCTTATATTTCAATGAGGGATTTTCACTTGAATATAAATCGAGAGAAGGCCTGGTGATAAATGCCGGTACAAGCTTCACTCATTTTTCAAACGGATCACTCAAAGTTCCAAACCGTGGAATAAATATATTTGCCCCAAAGATAGGTTTGGGTTATAATTTTGCTGAATCGCCGCAGGAATTTAAAACCCGGGCTGTCCCTGAATATCAGAAACATTCGGAATTCTGTTTTTCCTTTTTTGGAGCATTGAGAAATGAATATTATTATGGCTCGGATGTTGATTCAATTACTAAGTATAAAGGTGTTTATTACACCGCTTACGGTATTTCGGCAACATTTAACAGGCAAATAAGCTATAAATCGAAATTCGGAATCGGGATTATGGCTGATTACTTGGGCTTTGCAAATGCGTATATCACCGCAGAAGATGGAAACCTTATTGCTCATCCGGCTTCATTCAAAGATGGACTGGAACTAAGCATTTTCCCTTCATACGAATTGATAATAAGCAGGTTATCTCTGATCCTACAGCCGGGTTTCTATTTATACCGGATAAAATATCCGTATTGTACTCCCTCCGCTTACCAGCGAATAGGACTGAAATACAATATCTTTGAGAATATCTCTTTTGCCGTTAATATGCGTGTTCATTCTTATTCGATAGCTGATTATCTGGAATGGACAATCGGATACCGGTTGCCTTTATGAACAAGGATATTTGCTTTCGGTCAAAATATTTTCAGATACAAGGATTATTGCTTATTTTGTAAGGTTTGGAATAACATTTAAAAAATCACAGATATGTTTAACAGCGAAGTATATAAAAGAAGAAGAGCAAGGCTCCATGAAATTATGAAATCAGGACTGGCCATTTTCATGGGAAATGTTGAAGCTCCCATGAATTATCCCGCAAACACTTATCATTTCCGGCAGGACAGTGATTTCCTCTATTTCTTCGGTATCGATATTCCCGGGCTGGCAGGTGTGATGGATTTTGATACAGGCATTGACATGGTTTTCGGGAATGATTTTGATCTTGATGATATTGTCTGGATGGGACCACAACCTACCATCAAGGAGCTTGCCCTGAAATGCGGCATTACTGAAACAGCCTCTCTTACAGAGCTTTCCGATAAAATAATCAAGGAAAAAGAGAGGGATCGGAAGATCCATTTTCTTCCTTTATACAGAGGTGAAACAAAGCTGACTCTTGGGTCCCTGCTCAGGGAAAATCCCTGCCAGCTGAATTCATCTGCATCCGATGACCTTATCAAAGCAGTTGTTTCAATGAGGTCATTAAAGGAAGAACTGGAAATTGCTGAGATTGAGAAAGCTATTGGCGTCTCATATAATATGCATGTTACTGCAATGAAAATGTGTAAACCGGGAGTGAAGGAGCAGGATATTTTCGGCGCCCTGGAGGGTATAGCTTACGCACAGTGTGCAGGCCCGTCATTCCCCTTCATAATAAGTGTCAACGGACAAACGCTCCATAACCATTCTCATGATAATATCCTTAAAGAAAATCAACTGCTGGTTAACGATTCTGGTGTGGAAACTGAACTGCATTATGCCTCCGACATTACGCGGACAACTCCCGTCGGGGGAAAATTCAACCAGAGACAAAAGGAGATATATGAGATTGTTCTGAAAGCAAATACAGAATCAATTAACAATGCAAAACCAGGCCTTTCAAACCGCGATCTTCATCTTGCTGCTTGCAGGATCATTGCATCAGGATTAAAAGATCTTGGCATTATGAAAGGTGATGTCGATGCTGCTGTAGCCGCAGGCGCTCATGCCCTCTTCATGCCTCACGGACTGGGTCATATGCTTGGTCTCGATGTGCATGATATGGAAGGTCTGGGCGAAAATTATATTGGTTATGATGATAAAACAACACGGAGTAAACAATTCGGACTCGCTTATCTTCGTTTTGCCCTGCCCTTCAGGCCCGGACATGTACTGACCATAGAACCCGGGTGTTACTTTATCCCCCAGCTGATCTCGATGTGGAAAAAAGAGGGTAAATTCATGGAGTTCATTAATTATGACAAAGTTGAATCGTACCTCGGTTTTGGCGGGATTCGTATTGAAGATGATATTCTGATAACCGATACAGGACACAGAGTTCTCGGGAAACCTATTCCGAAAACTGTTGCGGAAATAGAAGATGTCTGTGCCTAAGGATATTGAAATTCA
>CAZKWD010000227.1:0-4241 GCA_964556175.1 uncultured Rikenellaceae bacterium | reverse complement strand
TGTCCTGACGCCAGACCTCACCCCTTTATATGAGCTGATAAATAAATATTAGTAACTTTATTTGCCCCACCCTATAAATGCTTACAATATCTTAGTAAAAGAAAATTTTGGCTGACTCCAATTTAGGGGGCATGTCACAAAGGGTAAAGTCCCCTTCAGGGGATTTAGGGGCTAAGAATAAGAAAGCGCTGAAAGATTTGGTATATTATTTTTCCTCTGAGAATTCCTGCAATTTTACATTCATATTTTTAAGTGCCTTCAGAAGATTATCCTCCGGTTTAAGAAAATCCTGGTTTCCCCAGAAATCCTGATCGTAACTCTTTATGGTTTTTGAAAAGACTGAATGTACCGGAGCAAGCTCCTCTCTTTCAAATCTGGCGACATTCTCGGTATTCACACTTGTGATAGCAAGCTCCAGAAAGACTTTGAATTGACTGTTGAACAACTTCTTCTTTTGTTTTGAAAGGAAAACAAGGTCTCCCCTGACATGGTTAAGGAAATACCTGTTATTGATTTTGCGGTAGCTCACCCTGTATTTTACTGAAACAGGCCATGTTGTATATCCACGTGATGAGCTTAATATAAAAGAGTCTTTCAGCTTCTGAAGATATTTGGGATGTAATTCAAAATCAGCACCAAGTATTGCAAAATCATCAGTATTTATAAAAATACTTCCCCTGAATAATGGTTCATCAATCCCTTCTCTTTGTTCAAAATCTATTACCCAGGCAGCCTCATCATCATATATTACAATGTCAGTTATCCTGTAGCTGTATTCTGCCATAGATGCTCTTTCTAAGAATTCGAAAGAATTTTTTACCAGATCAAGCTGGAGGCATGTGTTTAATCCTGCTTTTAATCTCACTGCAAGGGTGTCATCGAGTCCCAGGTTTTCTATTTTCCTGCTTTTATAAACCTTTATCTGGTCACCCAGAATTGTCCGTGAATACGAGCTTTTAAAAATATGTAATAAAGCTTCGGAATAAATCTCGAGATCATTTTTTCTTATGACACCTTCCCTGTAAAAACCTGTAAGCATAGCTGGAGAGGTGCCATAATTATCTGTAATTGCGGAAATGGTTTTATAGATGATCTCCTGTGGAACCTGTGTCCTTATAATAATTTCAGGTATGGGTATGAACTCCCGGGTCATTTTTACCCTTAAATTATTGTCATGAAATTGATTAACAGGTATCTCTTTGCCCAGAAAACCAAGATATGAAAAAGAGAGTGTATCATTAAAGGAATCGGGAGTGACTTTCAATCCGAATTCACCATTGCTGTTCGTGACGGTTCCTCTGCCCCTGTTTTTTAATCCTATGGTGGCAAATGGCAGGGGATTGCCGGTAGACTCATCAACAATAATTCCTGAGATGTATATTATTTCAGGTTCCCGAATGGTATCTGTTTGCTGCCCGGGTGCAGAGACAGCTTTGGCAATAATTATATATTTATCGATAACCGAGAATACGAGTGAATCATTCTGCAGCATACTGTCGAGGATAATATTAAGCTTTATACCGGTGAATGTCAGGTCTGTCTTTTTTCCGGGGTCTATTAAACGGCTGTCGTATGTGAAGTTATAACCGGTCTCTCTACTAATTATGTTGAGTGCATTTATGATCTTTATCTGGCCGGAACTGAAGGTAAAAGCAGAATCAAGTATACTCTCCTGACACTCTGCTGACTGCCGGCCGGCCAATATGATAAAAAATGCAATGGCCAGTATTTTATTTAATATTAAGCCATTGAAAGACAACATATTATAATCTAGCGCTATTCTTTTGAAAGATGGTAAACATTCCCATCCTGTGTATAACGCAAGTTAAAACTAGCACAAATTAAGCGAATAATTGTGTCCTGTGACTGGTTATCAACGGATGAGGTCCATGTTTCATCAAGAATTGCCGGATCATCTGCAATGATGTTCATATCATACACCCGTTTAAGATCTTTAAATACGATTTCAAGTCTCTGACGGTCGAAGACAAGCTTACCGGTCTTCCATGATATATAATTGGGATTTTCATTAAGTATCTTTCCGGAGAGTTTTGTATCCATGGTTCCCACATATCCCGGATCAAGTACAATATTCTGGGTTTTTGTATTATCTGAGAGCATAACCTTGCCGGTTTCGACATAAACCTCAACTGCGGAATCAGGATTATTGGTTATGATATTGAAGGATGTTCCTAAAACTTCTATACTGGCTTTACCGGCATTAGCAGTGAAAGGTTTTGAGGGATCGGGACTGATCTCAAAGAATGCTTCCCCTGAAAGAGCCACATGCCTTCCTGATTTTCCAAAATTTGCACGATAAATCAGTTCCGTATTACGATTCAGGAATATATCGCTGCCGTCAGGGAGGCTTACCTTCAGGTTTTTCTGATCATTGGCTGTGGTCACGACAATTTGCTTGTTCATAGTGACAAAATAAAGGGTAACAGTGCCAATACTCAGAAGGATCATGGCTGCAGCGGCGATTTTCAAAAAACTGTTCCTCATGCCGATAATCCCGGCCGGAGTTTTTGTTGTTCTATGCCCTGATTCATTAATCCTGGAATAGACTTTATCCCACGCTTTGTCAACATTTATTTTCTTTTCATCATTCATTTTTCCCAGTTTTTCCCATAATTCTTGCGTATTATTTCCATCATCAGCCAGAAAACGGTCAAGCAGTTCTGACTTATCCTCTTTTTCCCCCGACAGTGCTGAAGCAAGTTCTTCCCAGTCCCTTTCGGTAAATTTATCTGTATTCATTTTCTCTTTCATTGTTCTGTTAATGCTCTTCTGAATTCTTTAAGTGCTCTTCCCATGTTGGCTTCCACTGTTTTAACCGACACCGAAAGCTTTTTGGCAATTTCTGAATATTTCAATCCTTCAAACCTGTTCATGTAGAATATCTTTCCGCATCTTTCAGGAAGGCGTTCAATTATCTTTGTTATTTTTAACTGAAGTTCCTTATACTGAATTATATCCGAAGGATTATCAGTACTCTCAGTTGGTTTATATGTCATCTCCCTGGCATGTTTCATAACAACGCGGTTATGATTAATCCAATGTATGCACCGGTTGTGTATTGCCCTGAAAAGATAACCGTTCAAAGAACTATCAATTTTAATTTTTTCCCTGTCCTGCCACAGTCTGAAAAAAAGATCCTGGACAATTTCCTCAGCCGTATCGTGATCTCTGACAAGGCTCTTTGCATATCGAACCAGGGAAACATAGGAGGATCTGAAAAGTGATTCAAACTGTCCTTCATCACCCTGACGGATCCTCCTTATTATTTCAGTCTCCCTGGTCATTATCCTAATTGTCAGCCAGGTCTTTCCTGTCGCTGAATTTTAGTTTTCTGTTAAGCCGGCGTATTGCTGATTCTATGCTCTGGTCAGGTTCAATTACGTTATAATCTCCCCAGAAATCAGGGTCAGTAAATGCGCTGACCTCTTCTATAAATACATCCGTATATTTTATCTTCTCCTTGCCTGCAAATTTAATAACTTCTTCGGCAGTACGATCAGTGATTGCTATTTCCGACATCGTTGTATAGAATGTATTGAAAAGTTTTCTCTTCCAGCCAACCTTAAATTTGACTTCAGCCCTTGAGTAGGCAAAATACCATTTTCCATCCTGTTCGCGGTACTTTGTACGGTATGTTGCCACTTCGGGAGTAACCTTGACACCAAACGGCTTTTTCCTGATAAATATAGAGGAAGCAGCCTCTTTATCCGACAGGTTAAATCCGAATTCGGCCTCTGTAATGGCATATGAATCCATTTCAATGTAAAGACTGCCCATGAATAATGGCTCTTCGACCGAGGGTTTCTGTATAAAATCTATTATATAATGAGGTTTGCCATCTATCTCAATAACACTCGACAAAGAATAATCATAATATTTCAATGCTTCGGGTGTAAGTATTGCTTCAGTGTTCTTGGCAATATCCAGTTGAAGCACACTTGTTGTCCCTCCCTGGAGTTTAAATAAAAGAGTATCAATTTTCTCAACATCCTCACTTTTTCTTCCTTTATAGATACGGGTACCGTCAAAGCGGAGAATGCTGTTATAAGGTGCCTTGAATATTTCAACAACTGCCTCTCCTATAGAAACATACGAACGGCCCTTGCGGATTGTCTCTCTGTAAAATGCTGTCATCAGATTTGGAACCGTTTCGTAATTTTTATGAATATTGGCAATTACTTTTGTCATTATGGCATTCGGATCCAGCGGTTTGACAATGA
>CAZKWD010000226.1:0-4249 GCA_964556175.1 uncultured Rikenellaceae bacterium | reverse complement strand
GTACCACCCCAGTACACTAATCACCAGATAATATCCCTGCAGGCTCATGTCTGCGTAAAATTTGTTTGTAAAAAAGACGATTATATACACCGCCGAGGTCGCTATTCCCACAGGCCACAGCCAGATATTCTGCCTGATCTCAAAGAAGACATAAAGAATGCCGGTAACAGCACCGAATATTTCTATATAATTATCTGACAGCCAGCTGTTTAATTCCATATTAAGGTAACTATCAAAAAGTTAGAGCAGCTTTTATCATTAAATTTATACCTGCCTGGGGGAAAAAATATGACCATGTTTTTTCATTCCCGCCTTCGTACCAGTTTCCGCCATAGGCATTGCTCTCATATTTACTGTTCAGAATATTATTGACAAGAAGCTGAAGTATTACACCTTTTGTTTTCGGGATCACAGGTTCATAGTCAATTCTCAGGTTATTCACAAAGTACGGATCGATCATTCTTTCGGTGTTCATTGTGTTATCGAAATATTGTTTCCCCACATATTTGCTGATGATGTGTATCCCCGTGTTCTTCAGAATTTTCAAATAAATATCGCTGTTCCCTGTTACCGAAGGCGAATATGCTATATCAACAGTCCCCAGGTTTTTGCTCCTGTACTCTTCCGACCAGTCAAAAGTGTTGTAATCAATATAATATTCGACAAAGTCGCTGATC
Organism: uncultured Rikenellaceae bacterium; assembly: GCA_964556175.1. Taxonomy (GTDB): domain Bacteria; phylum Bacteroidota; class Bacteroidia; order Bacteroidales; family VadinHA17; genus LD21. The sequence goes on along the minus strand of CAZKWD010000226.1, from coordinate 3,572 downwards.
TTGTTGCTGCTAAGGGTAAGGCTGAAATCCCAGCTTAAGGCCTCAATCGGTTTTATAGAGGTGATCAGTTCAATTCCCAGACGGTGACTTTTCTCCACGTTTGTCATTATAGTATAGCCTGTGCTGCTCAGCTCTCCTGTTGGTACCAGTTGGTCTTTATAAAACATCGCATAAATATTTGCTGCTGCTGAATATTTTTCTCCCCTCAGCCTGTAGCCCAGCTCGGTATCATAAAGCGTTTCAGGTTTTGGTGTAGCATCCGGGTCGCCTGCTGCCTCCTTAAAATCAGCTCTGGAGGGTTCGCGATTAGCAACTGAAAAAGACAGATATGCATCCTGGTTCTGATTTACAGAAATAAACAGACCTGCTTTGGGATTAAAAAACCCGTAAGTATGACGTTGTCCCAGCTCTTTCAGATCATCATCAGGCCCTGACATTCTGTAGTTTAGATGCCTGTATTGCAGGTCGGCGAATACAGAGATCTTATCAGTAAATAAATAATCAACTTTGCCAAAAATGCTTACCTCTCCTTTTCTGCCAGTGTTAAAGTACCATTCATGATCTTTTTCGAGGCTTCCCGAATATCTCATCCAGATGATCTTTCCGAAATGATCGCCTGAATAGTTGTTCGCCCCGCCACCAAATGTTGCTTCAACTTTATCCTTTTTATAACTGAGAGAATAAACCAGTCCGTAAAAATCGTTTGACATCCACTTTCTTCTGACAATATCTGTTTCATTAATAATTGTATCTCCGATAACTACTGAAGGAAGACCATAATCAGCCAGTGATACATCTTCCCTGAATTCTTCATAATAACCCTCCCCGAAAGTATAATGAAGAGCCGAGTTGAAGGTCAGGTTGTTTTTAAACCTGTAGCCGTAAATCAGCTGAAAATGGTTTTGTGTATAATTATCACTTTCATTATCATAATAACGGATAATACCGTTTTCATCGGTGTATTCACCAGCAGGATTATATTTCCTGTTCTCCTGCAGCATATCCCCTGGGACACCCCACCAGCCTATTCCTGTATGCTCCTGTCCCAGAATGATATTCGCCTTGAGATGTGATCTCTCTGTTCTGTAAACACCGTTTATGAATGTTGACCTGTGATCTGATCCTGTCCGGTCAATATAACCATCACTTTGAAGTTCAGAAAACCTGACCTGAAAAGCGAGCCTGTCAACCAGGAGCCCGGTTCCGGCAGATATCATTCTTTTAAAGGTATTAAAAGAGCCATACAAAGTATTTATTTGTGCAAATGGCTCATTTTCAGGGTTTTTAGTCTGTATGCTCACTGTGGCTCCGAAGGCTCCGGCACCGTGTGAAGAGGTTCCGGCTCCTCTCTGCACCTGGATATTATCAACCGATGATGCCAGATCAGGAAGGTCAACCCAGAAAACCTGTTGTGATTCCGGATCATTCAATGGCATACCGTCGATGGTGACATTTATCCTGTTTGCATCAGTACCACGTATCCTGAAGTTGGTATAGCCAATCCCGGTACCTGCTTCGGAGGTTTCAACAAGAGATGGGGTAAGAGTAAGCAGGAAGGGCATATCCTGACCTGAATTTTGTTTTTTAATAATATCACTATCAACATTTGTGTAGGCCAGTGGTGAGCGGTTACCGGCTCTTGTGGCTCTTATAATTACATCTTCAGTCATGAAGGAGAGTTGTTCAAGAACAACATCCAGTATCAGCTCACCGGAAAGATCCACTTCGTGTGTCTGAGGTTCATAACCTGTAAATGAGAAGCGCAATGAATAACTGCCATCGGTCAGATTTGTGAATGAGTAACTGCCGTCAGCAGCTGCATAAACTCCATAATAGGTTCCTTCAATTGTTATGGCGGCTCCGGCCAGCGGATCTCCACCTGTATCTGTAACCCTGCCCTTTATAACAGATCCGTTATCATGATAGCCCGATGCAAGGGATATCATTGTAAATGCTGCAAATAGTAATAGAAAAAACAGTTTTTTCATTTCCTATATATTTTAATCATCAGGAAAATGAGGCTGCTATACTAAACTGGTTACTCTGAAATTCTCTTTCCCTACGCCGGCATTATCCGGATCAGGTATTAGGGTTTGATCTCAGCCCGTAATATTAAGGCACCCCATTTTCTGTGAATTCAAAGATACAACCTTTTGCCGGATTATTCAATTTTTTAATAAATTAGCATTTAAAATAGGATCCTAATGAAAGAGCTGCTCAAAAAACTTAATTACAGGGAACAAAAAAGGATTGCAGTCGTAAATGCTGATCAGCAATTTTTAAGGACAATCTCAAAAGAACTTAAAGGTGTAATAACCGACAATGAAATAGATCCGCGTTGTCCTTATGAATTCATGATAATATTTGTCAGGACAGTTAAAGAAGCAAAGCATTTTGCCCCGCTTGCACTGCATAATCTGACAGCTGACGGCTTGCTATGGTTATGCTATCCAAAGAAAAATTCCAGTCTGCATTCTTCGGGACCGGAGCGTGATAAGGGATGGAATTGCCTGAATAAACTTGGGTTTTACGGCGTCAGGATGGTCTCTGTTGATGAAAACTGGTCAGCTTTGCGTTTCAGGAATATCAAGTATATTAAATCAACCTCATCGAGATATCCGAAAAGAAGTTGAAGAAGTTGAAAAAATTGAAAAGGATAATATATAGGATCCCCTCCTGGGAGGGGTCCCGATAGCTATCGGGAGGGGTGGGTAATATGATCAAAACATACAAAATAAATACTCCCCTCGGAGAAATGGTTGCTGCGGCTTCAACAGATGGAATATGTCTTCTTGAATTTACTGAAGAAAGGACAGTAGCATCTGATTATGAGAATCTTGCATCCCTTTTTAATACAAAAGTCAAACATGGAAGCAACAGTCATATCAGGAACCTCAAAAGGCAGCTGAAAGAGTATTTCAAGGGTAAAAGAAAAGAGTTTTCACTTCCTCTTGTGATCCCGGGTACTCAATTCCAGAAGGAAGCATGGGAAGAATTAATGAAAATACCTTTTGGGTCCACCAGTACTTATCATGAACAGGCAGAAGCAATTAATAAACCCAGTTCATTAAGAGCCGTTGGTCATGCAATTGCTTCGAACAGAATAGCCATTATCATTCCCTGCCACAGGGTAATTGGTGCCGATGGTACTCTTGTCGGTTACGGAGGCGGACTAAATAGAAAAAAATGGCTGCTCGAACATGAAAAGAAATATTCCGGTAAAGCTACTGACCTCGATCTCTTTTCAGATTAAATAGAATATTTTAATAACTAATTATTTTTACTATGAAGACATTGTTTACCAGGAAATATTTCCTGCTTATATCTTTATTGATGATCATAATGATTTTATCCGGATGTGCTCATAATGAGTTAGTTGACGAGTGCCTGACCGGACATACTTATGGTTTCTTTGGTGGTTTGTGGCATGGGTTCATTGCTCCCTTCGACTTTGTTGGCATGCTTTTCAATAATGAAATTACGATGTATGCACAGAATAATAATGGCGGACTTTATGCACTCGGGTTCCTCATCGGAGGCGGAGGATGGGGATTTTTCGGAGGCAGATCCGT